>JBFGZP010000004.1:0-30889 GCA_041586695.1 Thauera sp. | reverse complement strand
GGTGGCGTAGCGCGGCTCGTTCAGGCGCAGGTCGGTGGTCACCACCGCCGGCAGCTTGATCGACAGGGTCTCCAGACCGCCGTCGATCTCGCGCATCACCTTCGCCTGGCCGTCCTCGAGCGTGAGCTTGGAGGCGAAGGTGGCCTGCGGCCAGCCCATCAGCGCCGCGAGCATCTGCCCGGTCTGGTTGGCGTCGTCGTCGATCGCCTGCTTGCCGGCGATCACCAGGTCGGGCGACTCCTTGTCGCACACCGCCTTCAGCAGCTTGGCCACCGCCAGCGGCTGCAGCTCCACCTCGGTGGCGACGAGGATGCCGCGGTCGGCGCCGATCGCCATCGCCGCGCGCAGCGTCTCCTGGCAGGCCGCCACGCCGCAGCTCACCGCCACGACCTCGGTGGCCACGCCGGCCTCCTTCAGCCGCACCGCCTCCTCAACCGCGATCTCGTCGAACGGGTTCATCGCCATCTTGACGGTGGAGAGGTCGACACCCGAGCCATCGGCCTTGACGCGCACCTTCACGTTGTAGTCGAGCACGCGCTTGACCGGTACCAGGAGCTTCATGGTCTTCCTCCTTGCAGTTGCTGAATTGACTTCGAATCCCGCCGCAACAGCGCGGTTGGACTGGCGCTTCCGACCTGCCGGGCGCCTTCTCCGCCGGGCACGCGGGCCCTTCGGTGACTATTCCTATTGCTCGCTCGCTTCCGCGCCTCGTACCCCGGGGCAGGTGCGGCCGCCGTGATCGACTGCTTCATGCCACCAGGCCCGGCGCGCCTCCCTCGAGGCGCGAGAGCAGGCCGGCCCGCCGCTCGACCAATTGGGCGAGGCTGCGCTCCTTGACATGGCCGTAGCCGCGGATCTGTTCCGGCAGGCGCGCGAGCTCGATTGCCACGGGCAACCGATCGTCCGACAACGTCGTGCGGAAGCGATCGACGAGCGCCAGATAGTCTTCGACCAGCTGCCGCTCCTGACGGCGCTCGGCGGTCCTGCCGAAGGGATCGAGCGCGCGCCCCCGCAAGCCCTTGCAGCGGGCCAGAAGGCGGAAAGCGCGCATCATCCACGGGCCATAGCGCCGCTTCTGCAGGTGGCCGTCGGCCCCCTTTCTGGCGAGGAGGGGCGGTGCCAGGTGGAAGTTGAGCTGGTAGTCGCGCCCCGGCTCGCCCTCGAACTGTTCCCGCAACTGGGACAGGAATTCCGGTGCACTGTGAAGGCGGGCGACTTCGTACTCGTCCTTGTAGGCCATCAGCTTGGCGAGGTTCCGGGCCACAGCCTCGGTGAGCGCCAGCCGGCCCGAGCCGACGACCTTCTGCTCGGCCTCGCGCACGCGCGCGACCGCCTCGCCGTATCGCTGCGCATAAGCGGCGTCCTGATAGGCGGTGAGCAGTTCGACGCGCCGCCGGATGATCCGGTCCAGCGACTCCGGCATCTCCCGCACTATGGTGCCCGCCCCCTTGGCGGTGTCGGCCGCGGGTAGCGCCTTGCGGTCATGTGCCGCGAGTCGGCCCCACGCGAAGGCCTGCTTGTTCTTGTCGACCGACACCGCATTGAGCTCGATCGCGCGCAGCAGCGTCGCCTTGTCGAGCGGAATCCAGCCCTTCTGCCACGCGAAGCCGAGCACCAGCGGGTTCGCGTACAGGGTGTCACCGAGCAGCTGCAGCGCGAGCGCATTGGCGTCGATGAACTCGCAGGCCTCCCCCAGGCTCATTCGGATGTCGCTCTCGGCCGCGGCACCGGGAAACTTCCAGTCCGGGTTCGAGAGAAACTCCGCCGCCGGCGTGCGCGCGCTGTTCACCACCGCCTGGGTGCGCCCCTGCCGCACCTTGGAGAGCGCCTCACCCGAGGCTGATACGATCTCGTCGCAGCCGATCAGCACATCGGCCTCGCCGGTCGCAATGCGGGTGGCGTGGATCTCGGCCGGCGTCGCGGCAATCTGCACATGGCTGAGCACCGCGCCGCCCTTCTGCGCGAGACCGGTCATGTCGAGCACGGTAACGCCCTTCTGTTCGAGGTGCGCGGCCATTCCGAGCAGCGCGCCGATGGTCACCACACCGGTGCCCCCGACCCCGGTCACGACGATGCCGCAGGGCTTGTCGAGCCTGGGCAATACGGGATCGGGCAGTTCCGGGAGCAGGGCCTGGGCGGCGCTCGCCGGCTTGCGCAATTGCGCGCCCTCGGCGGTGACGAAGCTGGGGCAGAAGCCCTTCACGCACGAGAAGTCCTTGTTGCACGAACTCTGGTTGATCTTGCGCTTGGTGCCCAGCGGCGTCTCGAGCGGCTCGACCGACAGGCAATTCGAGGCCACCGAGCAGTCGCCGCAACCCTCACACACCGCAGGGTTGATGAAGGCCCGGCGCGCGGGGTCGGGGAACTCCCCGCGCTTGCGTCGGCGACGCTTCTCGGTCGCGCACGTCTGATCGTAGATCAGGATCGACACGCCCGTGGTCTCGCGCAGTTCGAGCTGCAGTGCATCGAGTTCGTCGCGGTGATGAATCGTCACGCTCGCCGGCAGGCCGGCACGCGAGGCGTACTTCCCGGGCTCGTCGCTGACGATGAGGATGCGGCTCGCACCTTCGGCCACGACCTGGTTCGCGATCTGCGGCACGGTCAGCACGCCATCGACCGGCTGCCCGCCGGTCATCGCGACGGCGTCGTTGTAGAGGATCTTGTAGGTAAGGTTGGCCTTCGCGGCGATCGCCGCGCGGATCGCGAGCAGGCCGGAGTGAAAGTAGGTGCCGTCGCCCAAATTCACGAAGACGTGCCGGTCGCCCGAAAAGTGCATCTGGCCGAGCCAGCTCACGCCCTCCCCGCCCATCTGCGTGAAGGTCTCGGTGCGCCGGTCCATCCACATCGCCATGTAGTGGCAGCCGATACCGGCCAGCGCGCGGGAGCCCTCGGGCACGCGGGTGGAAGTATTATGCGGGCAGCCCGAGCAGAACCACGGCTTGCGCTCGACCGTGACGCGGGGCCGCGCGGCCTCGCGTTCCTTGGCCTCGATCACCGCGATGCGCGCGAACACGCGGCCGCGGACGTCATCGGGCAGTCCGACACGATCGAGCCGCGCGGCGATGGCCTTCGCGATGATCGCCGGCGACAGTTCGTAGCGCGCCGGCAGCAGCCACTGGCCGCGCGGAACCGACCATTCCCCGCCCGAATTGTCGCGTTCGTCGAACTTGCCGTAGATGCGCGGACGGACGTCCTCGCGCCAGTTGTAGAGTTCTTCCTTGAGCGCGTATTCAAGGATCTGGCGCTTCTCCTCGACCACCAGGATCTCTTCGAGCCCGGTGGCGAACTCCCGGGCGTCCTGCGCGTCCAGCGGCCACACGCAGCCTATCTTGAAGAGCCGGATGCCGATGCGGGCGCAGGTCTCCTCGTCCAGCCCCAGGTCGGCCAGCGCCTGGCGCACGTCGAGATAGGCCTTGCCCGCGGCCATGATGCCGAAACGCGCCTTCGGCGAATCGATCACCACGCGGTTGAGCTTGTTGGCGCGGATGTATTCGAGGGCCGCATACCACTTGTAGTCCAGCATGCGCGCTTCCTGCGCGAGCGGCGGATCGGGCCAGCGGATGTTCAGCCCGCCCTCGGGCATCTGGAAACTGTCCGGAATAACGATCTTCAGGCGATCGGGGTCGATCTCGATCGACGCGGACGACTCGACCACGTCGGTGACGCATTTCATCGACACCCACAGGCCCGAATAACGGCTCATCGCCCAGCCGTGAAGGCCGAAGTCGAGATATTCCTGGACGTTCGCGGGATAAAGCACCGGAATGCCACAGGCGATCAGAAGGTGCTCCGACTGATGCGCCACAGACGACGACTTCGCCGCATGGTCGTCGCCCGCAAGCATCAGCACGCCACCATGCGGCGAAGTGCCGGCGGCGTTGGCGTGCTTGAGCACGTCAGCCGAGCGGTCGACGCCCGGCCCCTTGCCGTACCACATGCCGAACACGCCGTCGCGCTGCGCGTCGGGGTAAAGATTGACCTGCTGGGTGCCCCACACCGCGGTCGCGGCGAGATCCTCGTTCAGGCCGGGCTGGAACACGACGTCGTGGCCGGCGAGATGCTTCTTGGCCTTCCACAAGGCCATGTCGAGCCCGCCGAGCGGCGAACCGCGATAACCCGAGATGTAGCCACCGGTGTTCAGGCCGGCACGACGGTCACGCTCCTTCTGCTGCATGGGCAAGCGCGCCAGCGCCTGGGTGCCGCTCAGGTAGATGCGGCCGGAATCCCGGGTGTACTTGTCCTCCAGCGTGACCGAAGACAGTGCGTCCTTTGCCTCGGCAGAAAGCGGTGAGTTCATCGTGCCCTCCAGAATCTCGATTGATTTGTACACATGGTAGAAACATGTTCCCGTATCGTAAAATCATCAATATTGAGTTCTGATATCAGGAAAACAGATGCAGTCCGACAGCAACGTCACCTTGCGCCAGCTTCGCTACTTCGTCGCCGCCGCCGAGACCGGCCAGTTCTCGATGGCGTCCACGCGCGCCCACGTCTCGCAGTCGGCGATCACCAATGCCGTACTCCTGCTGGAGGCTTCGCTCGGCGTGCGCCTGTTCGACCGCAAGCCGCATGGCGTCAGCCTCACCGCCGAGGGGCACGGTTTCTATCGCCGCACGCGCGACATTCTCGACTCGCTCGAAGACGCGCTGCGCGAGCCGCGCTTTCACGCCCACCACCTCAAGGGCGCGATCCGCATCGGCGCCAGCTACACCCTTCTCGGCTATTTTCTTCCGCCGCTACTGGCTCGCTTCCGCGGCAACTATCCGGACGTCGCGCTCGACCTCCGCGACATGAACCGCGAAGCGATCGAGGCCGCCGTCGCGAGCGGAGGCGTCGAACTGGGCGTGGTGATCCTCTCCAACGTCGCCGAACGCGACCGCTTCGGCCACCACGTGCTGCTGCGCTCCCGCCGTCAGCTATGGACCTCGGCGACCCACCCGCTGCTGCAAAAGGACAACGCGATCCTTGAAGATATCGCGGCCTACCCCTACCTCCAGGTCACGGTCGACGAAGGCGAGTTGTCCACGCAGCGCTATTGGAAGGCCAAAGGGGTTCGGCCGAACATCGCCTTCCGCACCGGCTCGGTGGAAGCCCTGCGCGGCCTGATTGCCCACGGATTCGGCGTCACGATCCTGTCGGACATGATCTATCGACCGTGGTCGCTGGAAGGAAAGAAGATCGAAGCGCGCCCAATTCTCGACGTGGTCCCCGACATGGAGGTCGGGCTGATCTGGCAACGCGACAGCGGACTCGACCGCCCCGCCGACGCATTCCGGCAGTTCCTGATTCAGGCGTGCGGGAGCTGACGAGCGCCAGGACGCTAGCGGGCCGTCGCCGCACGTTTGAGCACCAGCGGCACGCCTCCCGTGCTGCGCTTGACCATCCACTGCGCTAGCGCCGAGTCCATGTAGGCGGCATGGCCCGGGAACCACTCTTCCAGCGCAACAGCGAGTCGGCGGCCGACCTCGATGTTCCCCGCCGCCACCAATTGCTGTACTTCTCGCACCGAAGCCATGACCTTGTGGTGCTCCTCGACGTGGCAATCGCGCGCGGGGAAGTCGCCGCTCGACATCCAGGCGGCCTCTTCCGCGAAATGGCGCTCGGCATGCTCGGCGAAGCGGTCGAGCAGCGCGGGGAAGGCCTCGTCGGCGACGACCTGCATGGCGCCGACGAGGCTGACGAACTCCTCGTGGGTCTCGTCCATCGGCCCGTAGCCGAGCAGGAATTCGTCGCTCCACGGGGTCGGGCGATCGCTCATCTCGAGCCTCCGCTCAGGTGTTGGCCAGGCCGCTGGCGCCAGCCTTGCCGATCATCGCGAGAAACTCGCGGCGGGTCGACGCGTCTTCCCGGAAAGCGCCGACCATCCTGCTGGTGACCAGCCCCGCGCCCGGCTTGTGCACCCCGCGCGTGGTCATGCACTGGTGTGAGGCCTCGATCACCACCGCCACGCCCTTGGGCTGAAGCACCGCATGAAGCGTATCGGCGATCTGCACCGTCATCTTCTCCTGGATCTGCAGCCGCCGCGCGTAGACCTCGACCAGGCGCGCAAGCTTGGAGATTCCGACCACACGCCGGTCCGGCAGATAGCCGATGTGCGCCTTGCCGATGATGGGCACCATGTGGTGCTCGCAGTGGCTCTCGAAACGGATGTCGGTCATGACGATCATCTCGTCGTAGCCTTCGACCTCGGAAAAGGTGCGGGCCAGGATCTCTGCCGGGTCCTGGATGTAGCCGGCGAAGAATTCCTCGTAGGCGCGCACCACCCGCGCCGGCGTGTCGAGCAGGCCCTCGCGGGCCGGGTCGTCGCCGGCCCAGCGGATGAGCGTGCGCACCGCATCCTCGGCGGCGGCGCGGCTGACCCCGCGTCCATTTGAATCCGTTGTTCCGTTCGTCATCGTGTCCGTCATGTCGGTTCTCTCCTGCCCCGCGGCTCGCCCCCGCGAGACGCTGCGCACGGCCGTCCCCATTCCCTATCGGGCGTCCGCGCGCGCCGCAGTTTGCGACTGCGGGCGTCCGCTCACAACGAGCGGGCGATGATTTCCTTCATGATCTCCGAGGTTCCCCCGTAGATCCTCGCCACCCGCGCGTCCACCCACGCGCGGCTGATCTTGTACTCGCTCATGAAGCCGTAGCCGCCGTGCAGTTGCAGAAGTTCGTCGAGCACCTTGCCCTGCATCTCGGAACCCATCAGCTTGCACATCGCGCCGACCTCCGGCGAGAGTTCGCCGCGCATCGCCTTGCCGAGACAGTCGTCCACGAAGACCCGCAGCATGGTCGCCTGAGCCTTGCACTCGGCAAGCTTGAACTTGGTGTTCTGGAAATCGAAGACGGTCTTGCCGAACACCTTGCGCTCGCGCACGTAGCCGAGGGTGTCCTCGATCAGCGCCTCGATCGAGGCGGCGGCACGGATGCCGATGATGGTGCGTTCCCAGGCGAGCTGGTGGGTGAGGTAGCCGAAGCCCTTGCCTTCGTCGCCGAGCCGGTTGTCGACCGGCACCCGCACCTCGTCGAAGAAGAGTTCGGAGGTGTCCTGCCCCTTGAGGCCGATCTTTTCCAGCAGCCTGCCCTTCGAAAAGCCAGGGCGGTCCGCCTCGACGCAGATCAGCGTGAGTTCCTTCGCCGCCGCGTCGAGCTTGGTGGCGGTCACCATCAGGTCTGCGTTGCCGCCGTTGGTGATGAAGGTCTTCTGGCCGTTGATGACGTACTCGTCGCCATCGCGCCGGGCGCTGGTGCGCATCGAGCGCAGGTCCGAGCCGACGCCGGGCTCGCTCATCGCGATCACGCCGATCGTCTCGCCAGCGACCATCTTCGGCAGCCACTTTTGCTTCTGCGCCTCGCTGCCGTAGGCGACGATGTAGGGGGCGACAATCTCGGAGTGGGTGGTGAAGCCGATCGCAGTGGCGTTCACCCGCGCGAGCTCCTCGATCATCACCGCCGAGTGCCCGAAATCGCCACCCGCACCGCCGTACTCCTCTGGCACCGTCGAGCACAGCAGGCCGACCTCGCCCGCCTTGCGCCAGACCTCCCGCGGCACGATGCCGACCTTTTCCCACTCGTGCAGGTGGGGAACGAGCTCGTTCTCGATGAACCGCCGCGCCATCTCGCGGAACATCTCATGATCTTCACGGAATACGGTCCGCATGCTTCTTCCTCCAGCTGGTTCTGGTGCGCTTCGCCGGCTCAACGACCGGCGTATTGCGGGCTGCGCTTCTCGAGGAAGGCCGCGACCGCTTCGTGGTGATCTTCAGTGTGATGGGCGAGCGCCTGGAAGGCCGCCGACAGTTCGAGCAGCGAGTCGAGGCGCATGTGCTGGCCCTCGCGCAGCAGGCGCTTGGTGAGCCGCAGGCCGTGCGACGGGTTCGCCGCCATGCGCCGCGCGATCGACATCGCCGCGACCTCGAGTTCCACGGCCGGCACCACCTCGGTCACCAGCCCCCAGGCGAGCGCGGTGGCAGCGTCGATCGTGTCGCCGGTCAGCGCCATCAGGCTCGCCTTTGACATGCCGACGATGCGGGGCAGCAGCCAGGCGCCGCCGTCGCCGGGGACGATGCCGAGCTTGACGAAGCTCTCGGCGAACCTGGCGGTGTCGGCGGCGATCCGCACGTCGCACATGCAGGCCAGGTCGAGGCCCGCGCCGACCGCCGGGCCGTTCATCGCGGCGATCACCGGCACGTCGAGCTCGTAGAGGCAAAGCGGAATGCGCTGGATGCCGTTACGGTAACTCTCGCGCACCTCGTAGGGCGACCCGGCGAAGATGCCGCCGCGATCGCGCATGTCCTTGACGTTGCCGCCGGCGCAGAAGGCCGGCCCGTTGCCGGTGAGCACCACCACCTTGATCGAGCGGTCGGCGCGCACCGCGGCGCACACGTCGACGAATTCCTTCATCTGCGACGGCTCGGACAGCGCATTTCGCGTCTCGGGACTGTCCATGCGGACGGTGAGAATGTCTTCGTCGCGTTGGTGTATCAGGAAGGGCTTCATGCGCGGGTTTCCTTGCATGCGCCAGGCGCGCCCGCGGTGATCGACGGCCAGAATGCGCCGCTGCCGCCGGCGCAGACCGCGCGGCCGAGCTGCTGCGACCAGTCGGTCAGCGTGCCGAACTCGCTGCGCCACGACCACAGGCGGCGGGTCGACAAGTGCAGCGCGTGCTCGTGCGTGAAACCGATCGCACCATGGACCGCGTGAGCCACGCCCGCACCGACCCCGGCGGCTTCGGAGGCGCAGATCTTGGCCGCCGTCACCGGCAGCCGCGCAAGTCGTTCACCGGACTCGGCGAAGGCCGCTTCGGCGGCAATGACCGAGGCCGCGGCTTGCTCCGCGAGCAGCGCAATCTGATGCTGGATGGCCTGGAAGCTGCCGATCGGCTTGCCGAACTGCACCCGCTCGCCGGCATACGTGGTGCTCATTGCGAGCACACCCTCGAGCGCGCCGGCAATCTGCGCCGCGCGCAGCATCGCGCCACCGAGCTTGAGCACGTCGGCCGGGAATCCGGTCGGCAGCGGCGCGATCGCGAGCGGCACGACCGATGCGAACTCGAGCGTGTCGCGGGGCTCGGCGGCCGTGTTCGTACTACCGATGAGCTTCGCGCCTTCGGTCGGCAGCAGCACCACCGAGGGGGCGTCCCCCGTGGCGATCGCGACGACCTGCTCGACGTGCCGGCCCCAGGGCACCTCGACCGCCGAGCCGCTCACCTTGCCGGCTACGAGGCGCAGCGTGCCGCCGGCGGCGAAGCTCAGGGCCCCGGGCACGGCCTCGAGTCCGCTCGCACCCAGCAGCCAGTTGGCGAGCATCGCCTCGGGCAGCGGCAGCGGCAGGTTGAAGCGGCCGGAAAGGCGCACCACGCCGCAGACGTCGGCCCAGTCCGCACCCGCACCGCCCCGCGACTCCGGCACGGCCGCCAGCGTGAAGCCGGACGCCTCGACTGCGGCCCAGAGTTCCGCGGGCCATTCGCCGCTCTCGCACGCAAGGACCGCGTCGGTGGTCACCAGGTCCGAGAACAGGCGCTCGACCGTGGAATCGAAAATGTCTCTCATGTCAGCGCAACCCCAGTCCGCGCGCGATGATGCCGCGGAGAATCTCGCGCGTACCGCCGCGCAATGAAAACGATGGCGCCGTCTGGGTCAGATAGGCCAGTACCCGGGCATGGTCTCCGCCGCCCTGCACGGTCGGCGAAATCTCGCACAGCAGTTGCGCGAGTTCCGGGATCTCCTGCTCGAAGACTGCGCCGAGATCCTTCACCACCGACGCTTCCCAGGCCGGGTTGCGGCCCGCTGCAAGCTGCGCGGTGACCGCCAGCGACATGTTGCGCAGCGTCACGAGCCTCGCCGCGAGACGGCCGACCTCCTTGGCCTGCAGCGCATCGGGATCCTTGCCGACGGCATCGATCAGGGTGTGGATCAGCGCGATCGAGCTCAGGAAGCGCTCCGGTCCGCTGCGCTCGAAGGCGAGCTCGGCCGTGACCTGCGACCAGCCCTGCCCTTCGAGGCCGATCAGCGCGTCAGCGTCGAGCACGAGTTCGTCGAAGAAGACCTCGTTGAAATGTTCCGAGCCCGCGAGATCCTTGATCGGTCGGATCGTGATGCCCGGTAGCGTCAGATCGACGATGAACTGCGACAAGCCCTCCTGCCGCTTGCTGTTCTCGCCGGTCCGCACCAGCGCGATCATGAAGTGCGAGCGGTGGGCATTGGTGGTCCACACCTTCTGGCCGTTCACCACCCACTTGTCGCCCTCGCGGCGCGCGCGGGTCTTGATCGAGGCAAGGTCGGAGCCCGAGTTGGGCTCGCTCATGCCGATGCAGAAATACTGCTCGCCGCGACAGATAGCCGGCAGGTGCCGGTCCTTCTGGGCCTCCGTACCGTAGTGCAGGATCTGGGGCCCGCTCTGGCGGTCGGCAAACCAGTGCGCCGAAACCGGCGCGCCCGCAGCGAGAAGCTCCTCTATGACAACGTAGCGCGCGAAGGGGCTCGCGTCGCCGCCCCCATACCGTCTGGGCAGGGCCATCCCGATCCAGCCCTGCGCACCGAGTCGGCGGCTGAAGTCGGCGTCGAAGCCCATCCAGGATTCGGACCGGCGGACGGCTGGGTAATCCGCCAGTGCCCCGGCGAGAAAGGAGCGCACCTCTGCGCGAAGCGCTTCGGCCTCGGGCGGGATGCGGCTGTACTTGAACTGGTCGATGGACATGGGGCGATCGCAGTTGGGGGTCGCCCCGTCAGCGGCGACCGAATTGACGAAGCGCACCCCCGCCGCCGGCCTCGGGCCGGTGGCGGGAAGGCCGGCACGCGCCGGACTGGCGCCCGCCGGACCGGCGCGGCGGCTACAGCGCGGTCTGCGCGTCGGCGGAGGCGAACATCTTGTTGATGTCGCCCGAAGTCACCGGCTTGGTAGGATCGCGCTCCGGCGCGGCACCGCCGAGGCCCAGTGCTGGCTCCACGCTGACGTGACCGGCCTGCGCGCGCAATGCGCCGACCGTGCAGTTATCGCGACCCAGGACCGCGAAGGGGTCATAGGAGAATTCGCGCATCGCGTTGAGGTGGGTGATCTTGTTGATGATCTCGTCGGGAAGCTCTCGCGCCTGCTCCCAGAACACGTCGGCCGAATTCGGCCAGGTGCAGTCCGAGTGCGGGTAGTCGCACTCCCAGGTGACCATGTCGACGTTGATCGAATCCAGATTCTTCAGGCCGAACGCGTCTTCGATGAAGCAGGTGATGAAGTGCTTGTTGAAGATGTCGCTGGGCTTCTTGCCGCCGAAGTTGGAATTGGTCCAGGCCTTGTGGTGGTTGTGGGTAAAGTCCGCGCGCTCAAGCAGGTAGGGAATCCAGCCGATGCCGCCCTCGGACAGCGCCATGCGCAGCTTCGGGTACTTCTTCCACATCGGCGCCCAGATCCAGTCGGCGGCGGAATTCGAGATCGAGATCGGCATCGAGGTGATCCAGGCGTCGATCGGCGACTCGTCGGACGCGTGCGCGGCCTTCACACCGGTGCCGATGTGGCAGCAGATCACGACGTTGTTGTCCTCGCACGCCTTCCACAACGGATCCCAGTGCTCGTTGTGGATCGACGGATAGCCGTGCACCGTCGGGTTGTCCGACAGCGTCAGCGCATGAACCCCCTGGTCTGCAAGGCGCTTGACCTCGGCTGCGGCGGCCTGCATGTCCCACCAGGGCACCATCATGAGCGGAATGAAGCGGCCCGGCGCAGCATTGCACCAGTCGTGCAGGTGCCAATCGTTGTAGGCCTGGATGGCGGCGAGGCTCACGGCCTTGTCGGGCATCACCTGGAAGCGCTGGCCGGCAAAGCCGGGGAAGGTCGGAAAGCACAGCGAACCGAGCACGCCATTGGCGTTCATGTCATCGACCCGCGCCTTGATATCCCACGTGCCGCGACGCATCTGCTCATAGGAGAGCGGCTCCATGCCGTACTCCTCCTTCGGACGCCCGACGACCGAGTTCAGGCCCATGTAGCCGGTGGCCTGCTCCTCGAACACCCAGATGTCCCGCCCGCCGCGATTCTCGACCTTGGGCTGGCGGCCCTTGTACTTGGTCGGCATGTGGCGATCGAAGGCACCACGCGGCTCGATTGCATGGTCGTCGACACTGACGAGAATCAGATCTTCAAGCTTCATGTTTGTCTCCTCCATTTGGAGTGGCGTCCGCGCGGTGCGCGAATCGATGTTGAGCCCCTATCTTAGCGCAAGAACCCGCTTTTGTTAAACACTTTTTTACTTTGTGTTCATTTTATTTGCCGAGACGCCTCGACCGGGCGGTGCGTGTCGGCCGCGCGGTGATGCCTCAGTCCCACACCACGTGTACCGAGTGCGGGCCGCGCAGCTGCGCCCCGGTGATGTGCGGCTTCGGCTTGTCCGGATCGAGGCGGATGTTCGGGAACAGGTCAAGGATCGCGTTGACTGCGACCTGCAGTTCGGTCTTCGCTATGAACTGGCCGATGCACATGTGCGGCCCGAAACCGAAGCCGAAGGACGGCTTGAGCTTGCGGCCGATGTCAAACTCCTCGCTGTTCTCGAAGGCCTCCTCGTCCCGGTTCGCGGAGGCGACGATGCACTGGACCATCGCGCCCTTGGGGATGGCGACGCCGGAGAGTTCGAGATCCTTCGCCGCCTGACGCACCTTGAAGGTCGCGACCGGCTCGAAGCGGACCGCTTCGTCGATTGCCTTGCCGACCAGGCTGCGATCCTTGCGCACCCGATCGAGGAGTGCGGGACGCTCGAGCAGAAGCGTCATCAGCGAACCGAAGGTCCGCGTCGTGGTCTCCCCCGCCGCCGGCAGCAGCGAACGCACGAAGGTGGTGATCTCGTGATCGTCGAGCCGGCGTCCCTCGTACTCCGCACGAATCAGCCGGCTGATCAAGTCGTTGCCCTCGGCGCCGGACCTGCGCACCTCGACCACCGCTTCCTTGACCGCGTCGTAGAGCGCTTGTGCGGCTTCCATCGCAGCCGTGCGGGCGATCGCGGCGCGCTCGGCGTCGACCTGTGGACCGGCCAGGATCGCCAGCGCCCAAGCGGCGTACTGCTTGACCTTTTCCGGCTCGTCATCGGGGAAACCCATCAGCGCATAGATCAGCCGAATCGGGAAGTGCAGGCCGAACTCCATCAGGTCAGCCTTCTTCAGCGGCACCATCGGCAGCAGGTACTCGTTGCGCAAGATCGGGGCCATTTTGCTGTCGCGCCACGTGTTCACCACGTCCGGCATGAAGACCGGCTGCAGCAGGCCGCGCGCCTTCTTGTGCGCCTCGCCGTCCATGCCGGTCAGGATCAGGCCATCGAAGAAGGATCCCAGACCCTCGGCGATGAATCCGCTGGTGAAGTTCGCCGCATCGCGCAGGACGGTCATCGTGTCCTTGTAAGTGAACACGGTGAAGGTCGGGCGGTTTGCGTCGAGCCCGGCGATGTTGGGCACACCGAGCTTGCCCATGAAATTCTCGGCGATGATCGGCGAGTTCTTCCGCATCTCGCGGTAGATCGCGTAGAGGTCCACGTCCTCGCCGCGATAGTTGTCGGCCACGCCCGCGAACGCATTCTCCAGCGTCACATTCTTTGCACTGCTCATCTTGACCTCCTCCATGGGTGGCCCACGCAAAACGCGCGGCCCAGCGGCCGGACCCGGCGGCGAGGAGCGGGGATGCTCCAAAGAACCGTTCGCGGTCGACACGATTTTATGAACACTTTTTGTGATAATGCTCCACTTCATGAAGATTGCCAAGCGCGAGGGGCGTGTGGGCAGTCGCCCGCCGGGCGGGCGCGCCGGACCACAGGACGCGCCTGTCGATCCATGCCGCCAGGCGACCCATAGGCGATCAGCGCAAGTCGATCGTCCTTGAAGCCCGCACGCGAAAGGGCCCCGTCACAGAACGGCTTCTTCGCCGACGTGCCGCTGCGGCGGAGGAATACCGGGTTCGAGGGTACGGCGGCGCGCGCGCCGTTCCGCACCATCTCGATCGCGGCCTCGGTCCTGTAGGAGCCATTCGGCTAAACCATCACCTTGAGATCCTCCATGCCCGTCCTGTTACAGGATCGTCATCGTTCCGCACGCCCTTCACTCACGGAATCATCAGCCCGCCATCCACCGCCAGTGTCTGGCCAGTGATGAAGCGGGCGCCATCACTCATCATGAACACCACGAAGGGCGTCATGTCGCGGTCGGGGTCGCCGAGCCGTCCGCCGAGCGGGATCAGCCCGCCCATCATCTCGTCGTGCGCTCGGAGCGCATCAGCGTCCATGCGCGCGCGGTGTGCTTCGTACATTGGCGTCCACATCCCGGGCGCGGCGGCATTTACGCTGATGCCGTGGCGCCCCCACTCCTTGGCGACGGTCCGCGTCCAGCCGAGCACTGCGGCCTTGGCCGCCGAATAGTGGGCGCAGCCCGGCAGGCCCATCACGCCGGCCGCGGAGCCGAAGTTGAGGATCCGCCCGCCGTGCTCACGCAGGTGGAGAAAGGCCGCCTGGTTGGTGTTGAGCGTGCCGCGGGCGTTGACGTCGAACATCAGGTCCCAGTCGGCTGCCGGGATCGACTCGGCCGGCGCTGCGCGTTCGATTCCGGCGATGTTCACCAGCGCGTCCAGCCCTTCGAGCCAGACGACCGCTTCGGCGAAGACCGCGTCCACCTCGGCCCGCAGGCGGATGTCGCAGTGGAAATACCGTGCTTGCCCGCCCGCGCCCGCGCCCGCGTTGGCCCTTGTCACTTCCGCACACCCTGCTTCGTCGCTTACGTCGAGCGCTGCCACCCGCGCGCCAGCCGCCACGAGACCGCGCAAGGCACTAGCGCCGATGCCGCCGGCGGCGCCGGTCACGATGATGCGTCTTCCGTTCAGTTCCATCTGCTCTCCTCCTGTCGCGGCCAGGCAAGCGAAGGGCCCGAGTCGCGCATTGCGTTGAATGATGTCCGTCAGGCCACGGCCTTCCCGCCGGTGAGCCGACGCGCCTCGAAGCCTCCGAAACCCAGCGAGGCTGCCATCAGCCAGAACAGCGCCGCGGCCCCGACGCTCGCCCCCACCAGACCGAATACCAGCGGCATCGCGGTCATCGACAGGTGCACCGTCATCGAGCGCAAGGCGAGCGCCTCGCCGTGGCGCTCGTCGGGCGTGACCTCGTGGAGCGTGGCCAGAATCGTCGGTTGCACCGCGCCGAGCGCGATGCCGAGCGTGGCCGCGCACAAGGCCATCGCCCACGCGCTGTGCAGTAGCGGGTAGACCGCGAAGACCGCGCCGGTCAGCAACAGCGCGCCGGTCAGCAGGTGGCGCCGCGACAGGCGCTCGGCGATCAACGGAATGAGCAGGCGCACCGCCATCGAGGTGACCCCGTAGGCTGCCAGCACCACGCCCAGGGCGGATGCGCTCAGTCCACGCTCGAAGCCGAGAATCGGCAGCGCGAAGCCGTGCACGTCCCAGCTCGTCGACACCAGCCAGTTGATCAGCAGCAGGCTGCGAAAGGACGGCAGGCGTAACAGCCCCCAGGCGGATGACGAACCGGCGACCCGAGTCGGCGAGGGAGCGCGCATCTCGCCGGGTACCGCCTGCGCAATCACCAGCGTGGCGGCAGGCAGGACTGCGAGCGCCGCGAACGCGGCGGAGAAACCGAAGTGGTCGATCAACACGCCGGCGAGCATTGGCCCGAACAGGCCGGCAACCGCCGGCGCCAGCGCGATCCAGCTGAACACACGCAGCCGGTCGGCCTCGTTCCCTGCGAGCCGGCTGGCGCTGCGCTGGATGGCGATCATGCCGAAGCCCGAGCCGCCGCCGCACAGCGCAGCGGCGGCACACAAGGCGAAAAGATGGTCCACCGATGCGGCCACCAGCGCGCCAGCGAACGACATGACAGCGGCAATGCGCACCGGCAGGTGGTAGCCGCGGCGATCGGCGAGCCGGCCGGCAGGAATCGCGAAGAGCGCGGGAAAGAGCGCAAACATCGTCATCACGACTCCGACCGTCCACGCCGAGTGCCCCTGCTGCAGGACGCTCAGCGGTGCGGCCAGGCGCGCGCCCTGTACGCAAGCGTGCAGTCCGATCTGGCATGCGATCAGCGCCACCAGCGCGCCGCGCATCGAACCCGCCGAGGCGCCGCCCGCGATCACGCCTGCGCCTCGACCGCGGCCAGCGCCGCACCCAGCAGGCGGACCGCCGAGGCATGGTGCTGCGCACCCGTCTCGACCGGCGCTCTGCCGGCGCAGGAGCGTGCATGGCTCGCCTCGAGCATGATGCCGAGCTTGAAGCGGGCCATCATCACGTACCAGTCGATCGCCGACACATCACGCCGGCTGCGCGCCCGGTAGTATGCGACCAGTTCTTCGGCCGACGGCAGTCCCGCAGCGGGCGCAATACGGATCGTGCCCGCGCCGCGCCCCGCGGCATCCGGCCAGGTCGCGAGCAACCAGCCGAGATCGAGCAGCGGATCACCCAGCGTCGCGAGTTCCCAGTCGATCACTGCAGCAAGCGCCGGCCGGTCGTGCCTGAACATTACGTTGCCGAAGTGGTAGTCGCCGTGGATCACGCCGGGCACATAGGTATTGGGGAGGTGCGTTTCGAGCCAGTCGGCGACTTCGCGAACGCCCGGCAAGGCTTGCGGCCCGGGCCAGCCGGGCTGCTCAGCGCAGCGCTCGAGGTGAACCAGCCATCGCGGCACCTGGCGTTCGAGAAAGCCCCCGGGCCGGCCGAAGTCGGCCAGCCCGACCGCTTCCGGTTGGACTTCGCCGAGTGCGAGCAGCGCATCCACCATCGACAGGCCCATCGCATGGCGCCAGCCCGGATCGCTCGCGTAGGGCTCGGGCAGCGGCCCTGGCGTCGCGGTGAAGCCTTCGACCGGCGCCATCAGGTAGAAGGGCGCGCCGAGGACGGCCGCATCCCCGCAGGTTGCGACCAGCCGCGGATGGGGCACTGCGCTGCTGGCGAGCGCCGCAAGCAGCCGCGCCTCGCGGCGAAAGGCGGCGTGGATCTCGGGCGTCGCCCCGGGCGGCGGGCAGCGCAGCACATGTGCGGACCCGGCACGGGCGAAGCGCAACAGGATGTTCTGGGTGCCGCCCGTCAGCGGCGTGACGGCCTCGATCGGCCCGGCGCCGAGCCCCTGCCCGTCCATCCATGCCGCGAGCCGGTCGAGATCCACGACTTGCCGCCAGGTCGGCGCATTCATCCCGGCACCGCGGCGAACTTCGCTTCGGCCGCCGCGGCCGCGGTGGGCCGGTGATAGTCGGGGAAGAGCGCCTCGCAGGCGGTATATTCGTGCAGCAGCTGCTTCGCGACGGTGACCTTATGCACCTCGGTCGGCCCGTCCGCGAGGCCCATCTGGTAGGCCCGCACGATCAGGCCGACGAAGGGCATCTCGGACGATACGCCGATCGAACCATGCACCTGCAGCGCGCTCGAGGCGATGTCGTGCAGCACCCTGGGCATGGTAGCCTTCACCGCGGCGATGTCCCTGCGTACCTTCGTGTAGTCCTGGTACTTGTCGATCCGCCACGCGGTGCGCATCACCAGCAGGCGAAACTGCTCGAGCTGGATCCAGGCGTCGGCGATCTTCTCCTGCACCATCTGCTTGTCGGCCAGCAACGAACCCTGCGTGCTGCGTGACAGGGCCCGCTCGCACAACGCATTGAGCGCCTTCTGCGCCTGGCCGATGACACGCATCGCATGATGCACGCGGCCGCCACCAAGCCGCACCTGGGCGACGACGAAAGCCTCGCCCGGCGCCCCGAGCATGTTCGCGGCGGGAACCCGCACGCGGTCGAAGCCAAGATAGGCGTGCGTCGCCTCCGGGTCGTCGGCCACGCCGACATTGCGGATGATCTCGATCCCCGGGGTGTCGGCCGGCACGATGAACATGCTCATGCCCTTGTAGGCCGACACCGCGGGGTCTGTGACCGCCATTACGATGTAGAAGGCCGCGTAGCGCGCATTGGAGGCGAACCACTTTTCGCCCGAGATCAGCCAGTCATCGCCATCGCGCTCGGCGCGCGTCGTGAAGACCTTCGGATCGGCGCCGCCTTGTGGTTCGGTCATCGCGAAGCAGGAGACGATTTCGTTGTTCAGCAGCGGCCTCAGGTAACGCTCCTTCTGGGCCGGGGTGCCGTAGTGGGCGAGGATTTCGCAGTTGCCCGAGTCGGGCGCATGGGCCCCGAAGACAATCGGGGCGAACAGCGCACGGCCGAGAATCTCGTTCATCAGGGCGAGCTTGACCTGGCCGTAGCCGGCGCCGCCGAGTTCCGGCCCGAGGTGGCAGGCCCACAGCCTGCGCGACCTGACCTCGCGCTGCAGCGGGCGAACCAGCGTCTCGAAGCGCGGGTCGTGAATGTTCCAGGGGCTGCCCAGCAAATATTCCAGCGGCTCGACCTCCTCACGCACGAAGCGGTCGATCCAGTCGAGTTCACGCTGGAAATCGGGTTCGGTCTCGAAATCCCATGCCATCGTCGATCTCCTTCAGGCCAGCAGCAGGCCGCCATCGACCAGCAGGGTCTGGCCGAGCACGTAGGACGCGAGCGGCGACGCGAGAAAGAGCGCGGCGCCGGCCATCTCGTCGGCCGTACCGAGGCGACCGAGCGGAATCTTCTTCAGCGAGGACTCCAGGCGCTTCGGGTTGTCGGTGGTGATACGCGTCAGTTTGGTCGCGACCAGTCCCGGCGCGATTCCATTGACGCGGATGCCGTCGCGCGCCCAGGCCTCGGCAAGGGTTCGAGTCAGACCGTAGGCGCCGGTCTTGGAGGCGTTGTAGGCCGGCGTGCCGACCGTGGAATGAAAGGCCGCGGCGGAGCTCACGATGATCATCGCGCCGCCGCTCGCGGCCAGCTGGTCGTGGAACCTGTCGCCGCAGGCCATCAGGCTCACGAGGTTCACATTCACCACCTCGCGGAAGGCCGCGACCTTGAACTCCTCGCGGTTATAGCGGACGGTGCCCTGGGCGCAGATCAGCACGTCAAGGCGGTCGAACGGCACCGTTGCGGCTGCCACCGCGTCGGCGTCGCCGACGTCGACCTGCGCGTAGACGAGCCCATCGAGGTCGGAGTCCGGCGAATCGGCATACTCGGCTGCGCTCGGTCGCGTGCCCCATACATGTACCGTCGCGCCGCGCCGGCGGAAGGCCTGGGCCATGCCGTTGCCGATCCCGCTCGAACCTCCCACGACCAGCACCGTCCTGCCGCTGAAATCCAGTTCATTCACTTGTTCTGCTCCCGCCCTTGCTGCGTTCAGGGTGTGGTCAGCCCGGCCTCGACCATGCGCAGGATCTGCGCCTCGTCGAGTCCGACCGATCGCCACACCGAATGGCTGTGCTCACCCAGCGCCGGCGGTGGCCGGTCCAGGGCGAGCGGCAGCTCGCGAAAATCCCAATACGCGCCGATCTGCTCGAGCCGGCCGTAAACCGCGTGCGGATAAGCCGTGTGCAGGCCTGCACGGCGGTGGCCTTGGTCGTCGTGGAACGCCGCGCCCTGGTTCTCAAGTACCGGCTCGCATGGCACACCGGCCGCACGCAGGCGCTCGATGGCCCTGTCGCGCGCCTGCGATGCGCACCATGCCTCGCGATCGCTCCCGGCCAACGCACCTAGCGCCCGCGTCTCGTCCGGCAGCAGCGCAGCGACTGCGAGCCAGCCGTCCGCGCAGCGGTAGAGGCGGTGATCGGCGGAGACACCGGTCTGTGACGCATCGAGGTGGTCGATCGCGGTGATGCTGCCGTCGCCGCGCATCACCGCTTCGGCCGTCGTCAGCAGAGCCGCGCCGAGCAGCGACGCGCTCACCATCTGGCCCTCGCCGTCCGACCGCCGCCCGTAGCGCGCGAGCAGCAGCGCGAACACCGAGGACAGCGCGGCAAAGTAGTCGCCCACGCCGAAGCGCAGCCACGTCGGGGGATTGCCGTCGCCACCGCACTCGGTTTCCCAGCCGCAGGCCGCCTGCATCAGCTGATCGAAACCCGGCCAGTCCTTGCGCGGGCCGAGTGGCCCGTAGGAGCTGATGTGGCAATAGACGAGCGCCGGATTGACGGCCTTCAGCGTCCCGTAGTCGATGCCCAGCTTGCGTGCCGCGGGCAGGCGGATGTTGTGATGCACGACGTCGGCCCAGCGCACCAGCGCCTCGAGCGCATCGCGCGAACCCGGATCGCCGAGCTTGAGCACTGCGCCCAGCTTGCCGCGCTGGGTGCCGGCGAAAATGCGCTCGAGCCGCCGCATCGCATCACCCGCCGGCGGCTCGATCTTGATCACCTCGGCGCCGAGGTCGGCGAGCAGCAGCGTGGCGAAGGGGCCGGCCAGATAGGCGCCGAGGTCGAGCACCTTGAGGCCGGCGAGCGGCGCTTCGGCGGACTGCCCCGCAACGACCCATCGGACGCCGGACGTACGCGCGGGGAATCCCTCCGCGTCGTCATCGAGCGGCCGCAGCGCGCCGCGCACGCGCGGCGGTGGCTCACTCGCGTATCCCGGCCCGGGCTCGGACACGCGCCCGAAGCCAGGGTCCTGCACGTCGACGACGTAGCCATTGATGCGCGCCTGCTCGTCGCGATAGATCTCGCCGAAGGGGACCGCAACCTGCGCGGCCACGTCGTGTCGCCAAAAGTGCTCCGCCCAGTCCTGCGCCGGCCGCGTGGCGATGATCGCCTTGTTGGCACCGAAGTTGGGCGCGACGTGGCTGGGCGGGAACTTGGCGTTCTCTGCGGCAACCGCTTCCGGTCCCATCGCGGCGAGTGCCTCTGCCATCCACGGCGCCCTGTCCGGCGAGTAATGGACGTGGATCCAACGGCCGTCCGAACACTGGTGCAGCGGTATCGGCGTGAACTTGTCGAGGCCCTTGGCAAAGACCGGCGTCGGCGACTCGGCCCGCGACCAGTGCATGCTCATCGGCGCAAGCGCCGCCTGAGCCAGACTGGTGTGCGCCGCCCCGCCCCGGCCGTCGCGCCGGCGGGCGATCAGGCGGGCCATCACACCGACCGCACAGAACCAGGCCGCGAGCCAGCTCGCGAACGGCATGCGGACGAAGACCGGCCCCGGACGGTGGCCGGGCTGCTCGTCGAGCAGGCCCAAGCGCGCGAGAACGAGCGTTTCGCGCGCCGGGGCTTCCGCCAGCGGATGCCGCCGCGGCCAGCCAGTGATCGCAGAAACCACAAGCTGCGGGTTCAGCATGGCGAGGGCCTCGTCGGAGAGGCCGAGGGTTGCGGCGCGCGCCGGCGCAAGATCGTGGATCAGCACGTCCGCACCGGCCAGCAGACGGCGCAGCGTCCCGCGATCCGCCGCGGCATCGAGATCGAGGGCGAGCCGGCGCTTGCCCCGATTGAGCACCGAAAAGAGGGCCGTATCCTGCTTCGCATCGCCGCCGGGGGGCTCGATCCGGATGACTTCGGCGCCCGCCTCGGAGAACTGCAGCCCGGCCGCCGGCCCGGGGATGCCAGACGCGATCTCGATGACGAGCAGATCGGCGAGGATGCCTTCGCTCATCGCCTCACGCCTCGTAGGCCTGCTGCACGTAGGTCATGCGACCACCGGCGAGCATCAGCGCGCAGAACATGTTCAGCTCGACGATCTCGGGGGTCGAAAATTGGCGGCCGAGCTCGCCGAACACCGCGTCGTCGATGGCCATATAGTCGCCCGCGAAAAGCTCGGCATATTGCATCGCTGCGCGCTCCCGGGCCGAAAACCGGGCATCGTTCGCACTCAGGCAGGCGATGTCCTCCTCGCTCACGGCGTCGTCCTTGCGGGCGAGCTGGCACGCCTTGCAGGTCGTGATCGAGGCGATCCGCAACCGCACCAGTTCCTTCAGGCGCCCTTCGAGCACGCCGCTCAGATGCATCGCCTCGAGGGTCGCGAGCCAGGCCTGCGCCACCTCGGGGCGATGTGCCCAGACCTGCGCGGGCAGCGTCGAGCTCAACATGCGACTGGCACGACCCCGCGCCACGACCTCGGCAAGCGGGGCGGGCAGCGCATCAAGCGGAACGGGTGGGATTCTGCTCATGACCGCATGTCTCCTTGGCGATTTTATATGATCATTTTTCTCTTTTCTGTTCAACTATACAGCCTATCAACAAAAAAATCGATCGCCGTTCGGCACGCCACGTGGTCAGGGCTGACGGATGAAATAGCGCACGAGAAGCTTGCCACCTTCATCGAAGCGATAGAGTTCGATGGTCTCGATCGCCACATCGGTGCCCTTGATCCGGTTGCGGTTGTGGCAGGCTGCCTCGCAGCCATTGACGATCGTCGCGACTTCCTCGATGTCGATCTTGGCGTTTTGCGCGGACCACATGGCTTCAAGCACCGCCCAGCCGTCGGCAGGAGGACGACCGACGTATTCGATCGTCAGGCCGCTGGGCGCAACCTCGCGGTAGGCGGCGAGGAATCCGTCCTTGTCGTTGGCGTTCCAGCGCGCAAGCTGGATGTGGAGAAAATGTTCGATGGCCTTGGCATCGATGCTCATTGGGTGTCCTCTTGGTATCTAGTGGGGGTCGGGCGGATTCAGAGATCGCTGCCGCGCACGTTTCGCGCGGTGCCGTTGCGGCGATCGGATTCGCCCCAGGCCATCCAGCGATCGGGCTCACGCGTGTCGCCGACCCGGCGCCAGCGACCTTCCTGCTGGGCGGTGATCGGAAAGCCCCCGACGAAATCCATCATCTCGCCCTTCGGATCGGGCAGGAACTCCCACTCCTCCCGCCCTTCGAGCACGATACGGGCATGTTCCACGAAATAGCTGCCCTCCTTGTGCCGGACTTCACCGTCGATGTCCGTCGTGCAGTAGATCTCACCCTTGTGATTCTGGAAAATCGCGTAGCCGACGTTCTCGTGGCCGACCATGAAGGAGCCCGCATCCCACGTGCCGTCCTTGTAGATCGTCGCGAACGACCACCAGATGACATGCATCTTGTTGTTCACGACCAGGTCCTTCTGGAAATGGATCGCGCCGCCTTCGGCCATCCAGGCCTGGTCGAGCGCGATGACGCCCTTCACCGCGCGCCCCTCGCAGGTCCCCGCGACGTCGTAGAGTTGCGACACGTAGAAGGTGCCCCAGTCCTCTCCGGGCAAATACCACTGCATGCCGTTGCCGATGAGCGTCCCTCGGATGTCGACAAGGCCTTCTTCCCGCCAGCTGAAGCGCTCGCCCGACGCCGTGATGAGCCAGGGTTCGCCGGGCTCGCCGTCGAGGCTGGACCAGCAGGCGGTGTCGCCTTCGAGCCAGCGTTTCGGGAACATCGTCATTGCCCGGGGTGCGATCCGTTCCTTGTCGACACGGATGTGGCGCTCGTCGAGCCGAGTGGACTGGTAGATGAATTTCGTCGGATTGGGCGAGCTGCCCGGCGCATTCACGGCACGGACGAAGGAATAGATGTGGCCCTCCTGGTCGCGCACGCTGCCAAAGGGCATGTGCTTGGTGAGCTTGAGGCCGAAATGGTCGCGCAGGTCGGCGAGCTTGGCGCCGCTGACTTTTTGCGGCCCGACCAGGCATTGATAAGCAAAATCGCCGCGCTGGGGGACAGTCTTGAAGGTTTTCATCGATTTCTCCTGGAAGGAGTCGCTAAGACCGCCCGCGCCATTCCTTAGAATGGGCGGGCTCGGCGCCTTGCGCTCAGTCCCATATCACGTGCACATGCGAGGCGCCGCGAAGCTGGGCGCCCTCGATCACCGGCGCCGGCTTGTCGGGGTCGAGCCGGATGTTCGGGAACAGATCGAGGATCGCGTTGATCGCGCAGTTGAGTTCGACCTTGGCAACGAACTGGCCGATGCACATGTGCGGTCCGAATCCGAATCCGAAGGAGGGTTTGAGCTTGCGGTCGATGTCGAATTTGTCCGGATCCGCGAAGATCTCCTCGTCGCGGTTGGCCGACACCACCATGCACTGCACGAAGGCGCCCTTCGGGATCTTCACTCCGTGGATTTCGACTTCCTTGGCCGTCTCGCGCACCTTGAAGGTGGCCACCGGCTCGAAACGCACGGTTTCATCGATCAGCTT
This sequence comes from Thauera sp., assembly GCA_041586695.1. GTDB lineage: Bacteria > Pseudomonadota > Gammaproteobacteria > Burkholderiales > Rhodocyclaceae > Thauera. The sequence goes on along the minus strand of JBFGZP010000004.1, from coordinate 6,973 downwards.
GGGGATCAGCGAACGATCGGCCGTGACGCGCTCCAGCAGGCCCGGAGTCGCGAACAGCATCGCCATCACCGAGCCGAAGGTGCGCGTCGTGGTCTCGCCTGCGGCGGGCAGCAATGATCGAACGAAGGTGACGACCTGGTGATCGTCGAGCCTCTCGCCCTCGTACTCGGCACGCAGCAGGCGGCCGATGAGGTCGTCGCCCTGACTGCCCTCGGCACGGCGCCTGCACACGACTTCCTTGATCGCGTCGTAGAGCAGCTTGACGGCGATGCCAGCGTCGCGCCGTGCGTCCTCAATCTTGTCGGGATTGATCTGGTTGCCGCCCACCATCGCCAGCGTCCAGGCAGCGTACTTCTTGTAGCGTTCGGTGTCGTCGGTGGGAAAACCCATCAGCGCATACATCTCGCGGATCGGGAAGTAGAGTCCGAACTCCATCAGGTCGGCCTTCTTCTGCGGCACCAGGGGCTCGAGGAAATCCTTGCGGATCACCCGATCGATCTGGTCGCGCCACTTGTTGACGGTGTCCGGCATGAAGGCCGGCTGCAGCAAGGCACGCACGCGCCGGTGCTGTTCGCCGTCCATCGCCAGGATGATGAGGCCATCGAAAAAGGCCCCCAGCCCCTCGGCGATGAAGCCGTTGGTGAATGTCGTGGCATCGCGCAGTACGCTCATCACGTCCTTGTAGCGAAACAGCGCAAAGGTCGGACGGGTGCCTTGCTGGAGCCCTGCGTTCGTCGGTACCCCGAACTGCTTGATGAAGTCACCGACGAAGATGGGCGACTTGCCGCGCATCTCGCGGCAGGCGGCGTGGATGTCGCCTTGGCCCTTGTAGGTTTCCGAGACCGCCGTGTAGGCCGTCTCCAGGTTGAGTTCGGTAAGGTCGTTGCTCAAGGTCGCCTCCATTATTTAATCAGTTTCTTAACAACTGTCCATATATTAGTCCTCGAATCGCTGCCGAGGTCAATTCCAACGCGAGCTTCGTTTGACCCCGAGTCAACTGCGCTAAGCTTGCCCGACGATCAACGAGGACGAATTCCGGCTCCGATGCCCCATCCATCCAACACATCGCACAAGTCGCCCGGACGCGGTGCGCCAGACAAGAGGGAAACGCTGCGCCGGATCGCCAGCGCCGCACGGCAGGAATTTGCCGCGAAGGGGCTGGCTGACGCCCGAATCGACGACATCGCCCAGGCTGCCCGGGTGACCAAGCAACTCATCTACCACTATTACCGGAGCAAGGAAGAACTGTTCGCCTGCGTTCTGGACGAGTCGTCCGCGACGACGATGGGCGCGCTGGTCGGGGTGGAACTGGATCACCTGCCACCGCGCGACGCACTGCGCGCCCTGCTCAACCAGATGATCCGGCCCTATCGGGATCCGATGCTGAGTTCGCTCGCACAGGAAGGTATCCGTTACCACGAGAGCCATACAACGCCGCGCAATAGCTTCATCGACCTCGCCCCCGAGCTCAAACGCAAGATGCGCAGCGTGCTCGAGCGCGGCGCCCGGGAAGGCGTTTTCCGCGCGGACGTCGATCCGGAGCTGTTCCTCACCGCCGCGACCCTCACCACTACCAGTGCCTTCGTCAGCCGCTACACGGTGTCGACCCTGTGCGGGCTCGATGTCGCGAACGACGAGGACGCCGAAACCTGGCGCCGCTTCGCGGTCGAATTCGTGCTGGCCGCCGTCGAGCGCGAACGCAGCACCCCGCATGCACTCACGCGCCCGGACGAGCCGCTCGAGGGACCGCCCGACGCGGCCTGAGGCGCAGGCGGCTAGCGCTGCGACGCACCCCTTCGTCAGATGCCGAGGAAGCGCTTGACCCGACCGGCCGCGATACGCCCCGGCAAGCCATTGACCCCCCCGCCCGGGTGGATGCCCGCGCCACCGAGAAAGAGGCCGGCCACCGGCAGCGTGTCGCCGCCCAGACCGGGCGCAGGTCGCATCAGCGAAGAGCGGGTGGTGCTGGTATCTATGTGCACCACGCAGCCGCGATGCACATTGAGCCGGGCCTCGAGGTCGGGCGCGGCTTCGATCCGGCGGCCGATCTCATGCTCCTTCAAACCGTCCATGTATTCGGCCGCCTGGTCGATCACGAACTGGCCCACCCTGGCCCGGATCGCCTCCCATCCCTCTCGCGGCTCGACCGGCATTGCGACCGGATACAGGTAGGCCACGTCCTGGCCCTCCGGCGCCTGGCCGGGGTCAACCGCGCTGGGCGCCGTGATCCACATGTAGGGCAGCTTCGACACCTCGCCTCGGGCGGCGCAGCGGAAGTTGTCGAGTACCGCCTCCGAAGTACCGATCAGCAACACGCTCTTGCGCAGACTCAGGCCATCCGGACGCATTTCTTCGATACGACGGTAGTTCACCTGGCCGTCGAGCGCGACGTCGACCTTCAGCGGCGACGCCCCGTGCCCGTTGGAAGGCGCGAGGGCAACCCGCATCAGGGTGCGCCGGTCGAGTGCTCCGGGCGTGACCATCTCGAGCGCCATCTTGGGGTGAATCGACGCGACGACCGCCTTCGCCGATATCTCTCGCCCGTCTTTCAGGCGCACCCCCCTGGCCTGCCCGCCTTCGGCAATGATCTCGGCCACCGGCGCGGAGAGCAGGATCTCACCCCCCAACTCGCGCAGTCGTGCCGCGAGTGCGTCGGAGAGCGTCTGCATGCCGCCCACTGCACGGCCCAGCCCGAAGCGGTGAACGAAGCCCAGCAGCGCGAAGTAGATGCCGGTGGCGTCATTGCCGATCGGCCCGGCGGCCCCGAGCAGGCAGCACAACGCCGACTGCACCACCGGGTGCTCGAAACGCTCCATGATCGACGTGTAGGCCGGGCTGCCGACCAGCGCCATGATCTCGGGCTTGAGATGACGATTTCTGAAGACCGCCTTCAAGGCTTCCCACTTGGCGCCCGGATTGCGCTGTGACGGATCGACCCGCATCATCGGGATCGCCATGTCGATGAAGGCATTGACGAGCTTCATCAGCGCCAGGAACTCGTCCGCGTCACGAGCGGAATAGCGCCCGATCTCCGCCGCCGTCTGCTCGGGCTCGCGCCCAAACACCAGTGAACCGCCATCCGGGTGCACATATACGTAGCCCGGTGTCATGTCGACCTGGCGGAATCCGTGCCGCTCGAGCTGCAGTTCCTGCGGCATCATCGGATGGACTCTGAGCGACATCAGGTCGAGCGCGCAGGGATGAATCAAATGGCGGGGCGCCTCCGGAATCAGGTAGCCGCTGGAGGCCATGCCTCCGGCCTTTTCGCGGGCCTCGATCACGACTACCCGCTGCCCGGCTTCGGCGAGATAACAGGCAGCCGAAAGCCCGTTGTGCCCGCCGCCGACGATTACCACGTCGAACTTGTTTTCAGCTGTCATTCTGTCTCCTTCCGGGGTGCTCCGGATGTTCTTTCTGGCGAGGTGCGCTGGATGCGACAAACGGGCGAATTGGAGCACATCGCACCGGCACGGGCAGGAGATTGGTTTGACGCCGAGTCAAAACGCGGATTGTGGCGAGGCACCGCTCAAAGGATGCTCGCGGGACAGGCTCGCCCCGGCAGGACGCCCGGTGGCAAGGCGATCAGCGGCGCGAGACGCGGCCCAGCATCAGCATCGACATCAGACGCTCGATCCGGCGCGGCAGGTTGCGGCGCTCCGGCCCGGCCGGCACTAGCTGCTCGCTCAGGATGTAGCGGACGAGGAGTTCGCACACGAGTTCGCGATCGAGCTTGATTCCCGCCCTTGCCTCCCAGGCGTCGAACACCGTGGCCAGCACGTCCTGGAATCGGACCACGGAGTCGTTGAAGATTCGCTGGAACCAGTGCATCGCGTACTCCGGCGCCACGACCAGCAAGCGCCGCGCCCGGCCATGTTCGAGGTAGTCGTCGATGAAACGTATCACCGCCTCGAAACGCTCGTCGGGGTCCGAGTACGGCGCCGTCGCCGCGGCCAATGCGGTATGGAAGCGGTCGCGCTTGTGGCGCGAGAACGCATCGAGAAGATCGTCCTGCGACGAAAAGTACCTGTAGAAGGTCCCCCGCGAGACGCCTGCCTGATGGCAAACGTCCAGGATCGACACCCGTTCCGCGCCAGACCGGAGAATCACCTCCTCGGCGGCCGCCAGGATCGTCTGGATGGTGCTTTCAGAGCGCCGGTTGCGGCGAACCGGCCGCACGGTTTCGACCGGTTTCACGCTCGCAGCGGAAGCCGACGGCTTGTTCGCAGGGGCACTCGCGGCCGGCTTCTTCGCCTTTTCCTCTTGCGCCTCGACCGCTTTCGGCATCTCCAGATCTCCCAAGCCCAATTCGTCCTTGATTGTAACGTGCCCAGTTCGTCCACGATTTTCCGTGGCCCATAACGCCACCGATGGCGGCCATGTTTATTTGACAGTTTCGTAGTTTGTGTTTAACTTTAGCCGCACATTCAACTGCCGTGCCAAGGCCCCCAAACACGCCAGGTACGGCAAACACGGGACAGGAGACATCGAATGGCTGGCATGGGCAATCTGGAAACCTGGTCGGTCGGCCAGCAGGACACGGTAATCGCCGCACTCGATCGCGCAGTCGTTGCACACCCCGACCGGGTACTACTGGACTTCGGCGGCGAGCTTCATACCTACGCCGAAGTCGACCGGCTTTCCACACGCCTGGCCCATTCGCTCGCGGCACTCGGAGTGAAGGCCGGCCAGACGGTGCTGAGCATGCTGGACAACAACGTCGATGCGGTCGTAAGCTGGCTCGCCATCAACAAACTCTGCGCCGTCAGCGTTCCTGTCAATACGGCGCTGCGCGGCGAGTTCCTGCGACACCAGATCGGGGACGCGAAGGCTGCGATCGTGATCTGCGAGGCAGACTACGTCGAGCGTATCGCGCAGGTAGCCGACGGGCTGCCCGAGGTACGGTTGATTCTTCACCGCGCCGCGCTCACGCGGCGTCCGCCGTGCCCGGTTCGCATCGCACCGCTCGACGAGCACCGCGGCAAGGTTGATGACCTCATCGTAACCAAACCGAATCCCTGGGATCTCGCCTGCATCGTGTACACCTCGGGCACCACCGGGCCGTCCAAAGGTTGCATGCTCAGCTACAACTACATGTGCAACCTCGCGCGCCTGCAACTGCGCGCCGGCCCCGCAACCGAAAACGACGTCACAATCACGCCGCTTCCGCTCTTCCACATGAACGCGCTGTGCGTGGGCATCCTGTCGAACATCATGGTCGGCGCGCGCGTCGCCATCGTGCAGCGGTTTTCCGTTTCCAATTTCTGGCCGGAAGTCGAGCGCAGCGGCGCAACCATCGCCTCGATCCTCGGTGGCATGGGTGGTTTGCTCGCGCAGACACCCGACAACGACGCGATGAAGCGCTGCATTGGTCAGATCCACACCGTGCGCGGCAACCCCTTCACCGAGGAGTCCAAGCAGATCTGGCGCGCCCGCTTCGGTGCGAAACAGGTTGGTGGCAACGGCTACGGCCTGACCGAGGCGAGCGTCATCACCTCGCTGCCGGGTGGCGAATATGCGGCGCCGGGCTCGTCGGGCAAGCGAATCCCCGACTTCGACGTGCGCATCGTCGACGACCTCGACCGCGAACTGCCGGCCAACACGCCGGGCGAGATCGTGGTCCGCCCGCAACGTCCGGACATCATGTTCATGGGCTATTGGGGGCGTCCGGCTGACACCATGAAGTTGATGCGGAACATGTGGTTCCACACCGGCGATATCGGCAAGTTCGACGACGAGGGCTTCTTTTACTTCGTCGATCGCAAGAAGGACTACCTGCGCCGGCGCGGCGAGAACATCTCGAGCTTCGAGATGGAAGCAGCCTTTGCAGCCCACCCGGAGATCGAGGAAGTCGCTGTGCATGCCGTGCCCTCGGACAAGGGCGAGGACGACGTCAAGGTGACCGCGATCCTCAAGCCCGACAGCAAGCTCCAGCCCGAGTCACTCTTCAATTGGGCAATCGACGCCGTTCCCTACTACGCACTGCCGCGCTACATCGAGTTCCGCGACTCGATGCCGAAGAATCCTCAAGGCCGCGTGTTGAAGTATCAACTTCGGGACGAGGGCAAGACGCCGAACACCTGGGACCTCGAAGACACCGACATCAAGGTCAGCAAGCGCTGATCGCCTGGCTGACACAACCACCGCATCGGAGCCGCAATGAGCATCTTCACGCACGTCACCCTCGGGACTCGCGACCTGGCCCGCGCCAAGGCATTCTACGACCGGGTGCTCGGAGCGCTGCAGTTCAAACGTCTGATCGACGTCGAGGGTAGAGCCTGCGGATGGGGCACCGACGCTCCCCAGTTCATGGTCCTTTACCCCCGGAACGGAGAGCCCGCGTCGACAGGCAACGGGATGACGATCGGCCTGCAGGCACCCAGCCGCGCCGCCGTGCGCGAGTTCCATCGCCTTGCCCTCGAACTGGGCGGTACCGACGAAGGCGAACCCGGGCCGCGCCCCTTCGCTCCCGATGCCTATGCCGCCTACATTCGCGACCTGGACGGCAACAAGCTCGTGGCCTCGTGCCGCCAACCGGACGGGGCCGACCAGCTGCGGTAAGACACGCCGAGACAATCGGGCGGAGGGGAGCCGGTGTGAAGCACTCGCGCCACCTCCACAGGCGCGGCGCCGAGACCGGAGTGAAGCCCGCGAAAATGCCATTCCGGTGTCCAGAAACAAAAACCCCCATCAATGACGACGGGGGTTTTCGGACGGCTAAGTCACATTACTTCTTCGACACTCTGGCGCCTCAGACCTCCACGGTATCGGCCACGGCGCGGAATTCCTCGATCTGGTCGAAGTTCATGTAGCGGTAGATGTCGCCGGCCTTCTTGTTGACCACTTCCACCTGCGCCATGTACTCGGCCACCGTCGGGATCTTGCCCATCAGCGCGCACACCGCTGCCAGTTCGGCCGAACCCAGATAGACGTTGGTGTCGATGCCGAGCCGATTGGGGAAGTTGCGTGTCGAGGT
>JBFGZP010000003.1:0-32824 GCA_041586695.1 Thauera sp. | reverse complement strand
TGCACGAGGTAGGTCTTGGGCAGCTTGTAGCGCGGGTCGGCAATGCGGTGCTGCAAGGCACCGTTGTCGGTCAGCAGCAGCAGGCCCTCGCTGTCGGTGTCGAGACGGCCGGCGGCATACACGCCGGGCAGGGACACGAAGGCCTTCAGCGTCGCGCGGCCGGCCTCGTCGGTGAACTGGCACAGTACGCCGTAGGGCTTGTTGAGGAGGATCAGTCGGGACACGGTTGCGGCCTGCGGATTCGGGTTCGGGAGCGGCCGCCGGCTCGCATCGCGGCCGCGCACAGTTGCCCCGCCGTGCACCGACGTCCGGGCGAGTGCACTCTCATGCCGGGTTCGCCGAGGCGGCGTGGTGCTCGCGCAGGAGCCTGGTGAAATGGCGCGCAATCCGGCCCGGCTCCGGGCTGCGCAGGATCGACACCCGCCAGTCGCAAACGTACTGCAGCGTGTCGGAGGGGATGCGGCACAGGTCGCCTGCCTGCTCGAAGCTGCGCGCGTAGTGCTCGGGCAGAAAGCCGAGATAGCGCCCGGAGCGGATCAGCAACACGCTCGCCTCCTGATCGTAGGCCCGCGCCGCCGGCTCGAGGCCGAGGCGCCAGAAGCGCTCCATGTTGGGCGAATGGTAACCGAGGCCGACGAAGGACGCCGCCCGCAGCGCGGCCTCGTCGGGTTTCGCACCGCCACGCAGCAGCGGGTGCTCGGGCGCACCGTACAGCCACATCTGTTCGGCGAACAGCGGCCAGCTCAGCAGGCTCTCGCTGGCGCGATGAAAAGGGTGGACGCCAACCTGGAAGGAGCCTTCCAGCACCCCCTTCTCGATCGCGCTTGCACTTGCCACATGAACGTTGAGCGTCACCCCGGGCGCCCCGGCACCGAAGGCGGCGACGGTATCGGCCAGCCTGCATTCGGGATTGCTGACGAACTTGTCGAACACCGCCAGATTCAGCTCGCCTCGCATGGCGCCGTGGAGTTCGGCCACCTCGCGGCGAAAGCCCTCGATCTGCGCGAGCAGGCGGCGCGCCGCGTCGAGCACGGTGCCCCCCTCCTCGGTGAGCGCGAAGCCCGAGCGTCCGCGCTCGCACAGGCGCACGCCCAGCCGCGTCTCCAGGTCCTTGAGGTGACGGCTGATCACCGAGCGGCTGATGTTGAGCCGCAACTCGGCCGCCGCCAGACCGCCGGATTCGGCGATCGCGATGAAGATCCGCAGTAGCCGGAGATCGGCCTCGGCGAGGCTGGTAAGCAGGGCACGCGGTTTCATGGCGCGATTGTTTCACAAACCGGAAACCTTGCCTCCGACGACGCGCGCCTGCGAACCCGCGATCGCGCTCAGCCGTTGCTCGGAAAAGCGAACTGTGCCTTCTCGACCCCGGACGTGTGCCAGCGCTGGGTCAGGGTCTTGCGCCGGGTGTAGAAACGCACCGCATCCGGTCCGTAGGCACACAGGTCGCCGAACAGCGAGCGCTTCCAGCCGCCGAAGCTCTGGCAGGCGACCGGCACCGGCAGCGGAACGTTCACGCCGACCATGCCTACCTGCACGCTGTCGGTGAAATGGCGCGCCACCGCGCCGTCACGGGTGAACACGCAGGTGCCGTTGCCGAACTCGTGGGCGTCGATCAGGGCCACCGCCTCTTCGAGGCTGCCCACCCGCAGGACGGCGAGCACCGGGCCGAAGATCTCTTCGCGGTAGATGCGCATGCTCGGCCTGACGTGGTCGAACAGCGAGCCGCCGAGGAAGAAGCCGGCCTCGTGCCCGGGCACCTTGAGCGCACGGCCGTCGACAACCAGTTCTGCGCCCTCTTGCGCGCCGAGGTCGATGTAGCTGCCGACCTTGTCGCGGTGCGCGCCGGTCACCAGCGGCCCCATGTCGAGGCCACGCTCCATGCCGTTGCCGATTCGCAGCGCCTCGACCCTGGGCTTGAGGCGCCTGACGACCTCGTCGCCGACCTCGTCTCCGACTGCGACCACCACCGAGATCGCCATGCAGCGCTCGCCGCAGGAACCATAGGCCGCGCCCATGATCGCGCTGACCGCGTTGTCGAGGTCGGCGTCGGGCATCACCACGGCGTGGTTCTTCGCCCCGCCGAGCGCCTGCACGCGCTTGCCGTGCGCACTGCCGGTGGCGTAGATGTATTCGGCGATCGGCGTGGAACCGACGAAACTCACCGCCTTCACGCGGGCATCGGTCAGCAGGGTGTCGACCGCTTCCTTGTCGCCGTTGACCACATTGAAGACCCCCGCCGGCAGGCCGGCCTCGGTGAGCAGTTCGGCCAGGATCATCGCCGCCGACGGATCCTTCTCCGAGGGTTTGAGGACGAAGGTGTTGCCGCAGGCGATCGCCATCGGGAACATCCACATCGGCACCATCGACGGGAAGTTGAACGGGGTGATCCCCGCGACCACGCCGAGCGGCGGGAATTCCGACCACGAATCGATGCCTGGGCCGACGTCGCGGCTGTGCTCGCCCTTGAGCAGTTCCGGGGCGCCGCAGGCGTACTCCACCACTTCGATGCCGCGCTGGAGCTCGCCGTGGGCGTCTTCCCACACCTTGCCGTGCTCCTCGACGATCGCCGTGACGATGCGGTCGGCATGTTTATCGAGCAGCGCCTTGTAGGCGAAGAGGATGCGTGCACGCTTGAGCGGCGGGGTCTTGCGCCAGCCCGGGAAAGCGCTCTCGGCAGCCGCGATCGCCTGCTCGACCGTCCCGCGGCTGGCCATCGCCACCTGGCGCAGCGGCACGCCGAGGGCGGGGTTGAAAACCGGCTGCAGGCGGGTGGTGTCGGCCACCACCTGGCCGGCGATGTAGTGTCCAATCGTGTTCATCTGTGTCGTCTCGGTGGTTCGAAGGGTTTCAGGCTACCGCGCGCAGCGCGCTGCGCACGGTATCGAAGATGCGGGCGAGTTCGTCGGGCGCCGAGTCGAGAAAGGGCGAGAACTGCAGGATGTCGCCGCCATTGCGGATCACCACGCCCGCTTCGAAGCACTTCAGGAAAACTTCGAAGCCGCGTGCGCCCGGCTCGCCGGGCCGTGGCGAGAGCTCGACCCCGCCCATCAGGCCGAAGTTGCGGATGTCGATCACATGCGGCTCGCCCGCGAGGGCATGGATCGTCTCCTCGAATGCGGGTTCGAGGGCGCGGGCGCGGGCGAAGCTGTCTTCCTCGCGGTAGACCTGCAGGGTCGCCAGACCGGCGGCAGCGGCAAGAGGATGACCGGAATAGGTGTAGCCGTGGAACAGCTCGACCATGCCGGCCGGCCCCTCCATCAGCGCCTGGTAGATCTCCTCGCGCACGATCACCGCGCCCATCGGCACCACGCCATTGGTCAGGCCCTTGGCGGTGGTGATGATATCCGGGGTGACACCGAAGCGACTCGAGGCGAAGGGGGCACCGAGCCGGCCGAAGGCGGTGATGACCTCGTCGAAGATCAGCAGGATGCCGTGCTTGTCGCAGATCTCGCGCAGGCGCTGCAGGTAACCGAGCGGCGGCACCAGGATGCCGGTGGAGCCCGCGACCGGCTCCACGATCAGTGCGGCGATATTGGAGGCGTCGTGCAGCGCGACGAGGCGTTCCAGGTCATCGGCGAGCTCGAGCCCCCAGGCAGGATGGCCGCGACTGAAGGCCATGTCGGGCAGGCTGTGCGTGTGGCGGATGTGATCCACGCCCGGCACCAGCACCGCGCTGAACACCTTGCGGTTGGCCGGGATCCCCCCCACCGACATGCCGCCGAAGTTCACCCCGTGGTACCCGCGCTCGCGTCCGATCAGGCGCGTGCGCTGGCCCTCGCCGCGCGCGCGGTGGTACGCGAGCGCGATCTTCAGCGCGGTGTCGGCCGACTCCGAGCCGGAGTTGGTGAAGAACACCCGGTCGAGCCCTGCCGGCGCCAGCGCCGCGACCTCGCGCGCCAACGCGATGGCGCGGTCGTTGGTGAGCTGGAAACCCATGCTGTAGTCGAGCCTTGCCACCTGCTCCTGCACGGCGGCGACGATCGTCGGATGGCAGTGACCGAGCCCCGAGGTCCATAAGCCCGAAAATGCGTCCAGCAGCTGGCTGCCGTCTTCGGCGGTGTAGTAGTGGCCGCGCGCCGCCTTGATCACGCGCGGCGCCTTCCAGAAGGCCCGGTTGGCGGTAAAGGGAAGCCAGTAGGATTGGTCGGGGTTCATGGCGGGAATGCGTGACGGGATGCCTGCATGCTAGCCACGATTTTGCGTGCAGAAAACGATTGTTTTCGACCGTAAGGTTTCGATAAAACGAAACTGTTTAGGCCCTGCGCAGGAGTAGCCTCCCCGAGGACGCCGCGGCTAGCGCGGGCGCAGGGTCCTCACTTCGCCGCCTCGAGCTCCATCTGCAGCGTCACCGCCTTGTCGCTCGCATCGGTCGCCTTGCGTGCGTCGCCAAGGACGACGCTGCCCGCAGGCACGCCGCCAACGCCGGTAAGCTCACGCACGATCGCTTCGCCGCGGCGGACGGCAAGTTTCACGAGCACGGATTCGGTCACCGGCTCGTCCTCGATCAGGCGGTCGACCAGGCCCTGATAGAACGCGGGAGGCGGACTCGGCGCCGGCGTAGCGGATGGCGCAACGGGTCTCGGCGCGCCGGCGGCTTCGGAGGTGCCGTCTGCCGGCGGTGACTTGGGCGCCGGTTTCGTGGCCGGCGTGGCGGCTGGCCTTGCGGCTGGTTTTGCGGTCGTCGGCACTGCGGTCTCGGCCGCGCGAGCCTTCAGGGCGGCGAACGCCCCCGCCGAATAGCGCTGACTGAAGGCTGCCTCGACCGCAGTCTGGACGCGGGGGTTCGCAATGTCGATCGGTCCCGGGTCCTCGCCGGGCGCCAGTTCGACGCCCATGCGCTTGACGATGTCGGTCCGGACCGCAAACAGCTTCAGGGCGGGCGTGTCCCGCGCGGCGGCGTACACCGGCGGCACGACCAGCCTGAGCTGCGGCCGATCCTTGAGCGCGCGCGCAACCGCAGCGAGCTTCTCTCGCTCGGGCGGCGCCAGGGTGTCGCGTCCGGGCTCGAAGGCGATCGTGTCGAGCGGCTTGTCGCCGGCGCCGAACAGCGCCCCGAGCGCCCTGAACGGAGCGGTGACGATCCCGCTGAGCAGGTTTCCGATCGCCTTGCCGATGACCTCGCCGAATCCGAACTCCGGATTGCCCAGGTCGCCGGTGACCGGCACGCCGATGTCGATCACGCCCTTGGAATCCTTCAGGATCGCGATCGCCAGTTCCAGCGGCAGGTCCAGCGCATCGGGGCTGTCGACCTTCTCGCCAAGTTCCATCTGCGTGAGCACGACCTTGTTCTGCCCCAGCAGCTTGCTGTCCCTGACCCGGTATTGCAGGTCGAGCGCCAGCCTCCCGTCGGCGATCCGGTAGCCGGCGAACTTGACCACGTAGGGCGACAGCGAGGTCATCTCGAGGTTGCGGAAGGCCATGTCGATCTCGGTGAAGCGCTCCAGCTGGAACACGCTGATCTGGCCACTGATCTTTGCCGAACCGTACTCGTCGACCCGCGCGTCGAGCTGCAGCTCGGCACTCTGGTCGGGGTCGGTCCCGAGCCCGGTGACGACACCCTTGAGTTCATGCATGCGCGTCCCGAATTGCGGGCGAAGACTCAGGTCCGCGAACTCGAGCAAGCCGTCGCCGACGCTGATGCGCGCGATCGTGATCGGGAACAGCTCCTCCCCCGTCTCGACATCCGCTCCCGATTCATCCTCGCCTTCCGCCGGCTTGACCAGCACATCGGTCAGATTGACGGTCTGGTCCTCGGCGATGATCAGCCGCCCGACCGGGCGCTCGATGCGCAGTTCACCGATATCGAGGCGATTCGGCTCGAGCGTCAGCACGACATCGTCCGATGCGACCGCGTCCCAGGCGAAGAACGGCCGCTTGGGCTCGATCTCTTCCAGCAACAGGCGATCGACGGCGATGCTGCCCTCGTAGGCGAGCATCGCACCCGCCGCGCCCTCGAGGTCGCCGTAGCGTAGCCGCCCCTCGGCCGTCACCGCGCCGGACGCGAGCTGCAGCAGGGCGAACTCCGACAGGTAGGTCTGGACGGGCGAGAGCGCGATATCGGCAATCCTCACTTTCAGGTCCGAGGCGCCCGTGTCCGCGCGCACGACGCCACTTGCCTCGATCTGCCCGCCACTGGCGAACTGGGCCTGGACCTCGATCTGCATCGGCGTCGATGAGCCGATATCGACAGCGGCGACACGGGCCCGCGTGCTCTCCAGTGCGACAGTGAACACCGGTGACCTGCGCCGATCCTCGAAGCCGATGGAAAGACCATCGAGTTCCGCGCCCTTCACCGCGACACGCCACCCCGGGGCCGCTGCATCGCCAGGCACCGGCGTCGCCGCTGCGGTCTCGGTCGCTGTCTCGGTCGCTGTCTCGGTCGCTGTCTCGGTCGCTGTCTCGGTCGCTGTCTCGGTCGCTGTCTCGGTCGCTGTTTCCGACGCTGTTTCCGTTGCAGGAGCGGGCAGAGCGAGAGATGGCGCCATTGCCGGATCCGCCTGCGTCACCACATCGGCGTCGGCCACAGCCTCCCCGCCCGCGAACGCGCGCACCCAATTGAATTGCCCGTCCTCATCGATCCACGTCCTCACATCGCCGGCGGCCAGCGCGATGCGGTCTGCGGTGACGGTCTTGTCCTTCAGCCGCAGCGCCCCACCGGATAGCTCCGCGCTGCCGAGCCGCAGCAATTCCGTCGCGTCCGCCGGGCTGAGCACGAGGATGTCCGAAATTTCCGCGCTCAAGCCCTCGCCGGTCAAGTCGGGCGGCCCGTCCGGCAGCACAAGCGCAAGCGACTTGGCGCCGACACTCACCTCGCCCACGCGGCCGATCTCGGACGATGCGCCCTGCCCCACCACGCCGAGCGACGCGATCCGGAGCTTGGCGTCCTCGATCCGCGCATCCACGCCCGCCACAGCGGACGCCCCGCCGCCGACCGCGGCGGACAAGGCGCCGACGTCGAGGGACGCTTCCTGCAAAGCGATCCGGTCGGCGCCCTGCCGCGCGGCAAGCGCCGACATCGACAGCTTTGCCGCGCTGCCGGAGACACTGAGCTGCGCGGCCGCCTGCACCAATGAAATCGTGCCAACACCCAGCGTCGCAGAGGCCAGATCGATGCCGTCACCGCCACGCGTCATCGCCAGCCTGGTCGCTGCGACGCTGGGGCGCTCGAGCGTGAGATCGAGCCCCCCGGCGTGCGCGATCGACAGCGCAACCGAGCCCCCTTCGAGCGACAGTGCGTCGAGCGCGGCGCGCTCGTCCGCCCGATGCGCGGCAAAGCCGGACACCGCTACGGCGGGCGCTTGCGCCACCATGCGCAGTTCCGTTTCGGCCTGCCTGAGCGACAGCTTCCCGCCGCTGATCGTCGCGCTGCCGAACTCGACCGTTTGCTCACCGCTCTGCAACTGCAGGTCTACGAGCGTGCTGCGCAGCGTCTCGAGATCGAGATCGAGGCCCCCGGCCGCCGATCGCAACACAAGGCGCGCCCCTTCGAACGTGGCCTCGCGCAGCTTCGCGTCTTCCCCTGCCGCATTGGCCGACACCGCGGTGAGGGTGATTTTCGGCGCGTCGATAGTGCCGCTGATCGTCGTGTTCGCCCCGTCCACTGCGACGCGCCCCGTCTGCAGCGTGAGGCCTGCGAGCGCCAGCGTGGCATCCCCCGACCGCGCCGACAGGCCTTCGTCCGCGGCGATGCGCGGCGCATCGAGCACGAGTTCGAAGCCGCGCTCGGCGGCGACGATCGACACGCGCCCCGCCTCGATTGACCCCGCGGGCATGTCGAGTGAATCCGGCCCGTTCTTGAGCTGTGCGCCCGCGATCGACAGTTTCGGCTGGTCCAGTCCGACACGCACACCTGTCGCGCCGAACTCGGCGCTCGGCGACATCGAGAGCGCGAATGCGGCGAGCTTCGCGCTGACCCCACCGGCGGCGTCGGCAAAGCCGAGCGCGATATCCGAGATTTCCGCACTGGTGACCGAGACCCGCCAGCCACCCGGTGATGTCGCGGCCTGCCCGCCATGGGCCGGCACGGGCGTCGCAGTGACCGGCCGCTCCGGAACCGGGCGCTTCATCGGCGCGGGTTCTGCCGCCAGGGGTTCTGCCGCCAGGGGTTCTGCCGCCAGGGGTTCTGCCGCCGGGGGTTCTGCCGCCGGGGGTTCTGCCGCCGGGGGTTCTGCCGCCGGGGGTTCTGCGGCGGTGGATACTACAGCGGCCGGTTTCGCCACCGCGGGATCCACCGTCGGGTCTGTCGCAGTCGGTTCCCCTGCCGGCGACACCTCGGCAGGGGGTTCTGCAGCCGGCGAGGAAGGCTCCTCGCCCGTCGCCGGAGACGCGCGGACGAGTTGCGCCCAGTCGAGCCGGCCCTGCGCGTCCATCGCGGCCGCAAGACTGCCTTTGGCGAGTCGGAATTCGGCAAAGCCGACATCGCGCGCGTCGAGATCGACGCGCCCCTGCTTCAGTGCCAGGGTCTCGAAGGCGACGAGTGGCACGCTGGCGCCGGCCGCATTGAGCGACAGGGCCGCGACTTCGAAATCGATATCCTGCGCGACCCCCGACATCTCGCCGCTGCCATCGATGCCGAGGTCGAAAGCCGCCGCAAGCCCGATCTCGCCAGCAGGCGCATCGAGTGCCAGCACACGCGACAGCCCCCTGACCAGCGTGGCCACCTTGAGGCCGCTCAGCGCCAGGCGCCCCTTCGACGCCAACGGGTTGAGCGCGAGATCGCCACTGGTCTCGAAACCTTCTCCTGCCGTGGTCCGCGCCGACACGCGGTAGGCCGCCATCTGCTCCGGCAGGCTCGACAGCATGTCGACTTCCACCGCGAGGGGCTCGATGCGCGTCACCAGGGGCTCCTCGAGCAGGCGGTCGGCGAACTCGATCCGGCCGTCGGTCAGCGCGACGCGCCTGACGACGAAGCGCGCGAGTTCGCCGGACTCCTCTTCTTCCTCGTCCGGATCGTCAGTGGCCAGGCGGTCGAGCATGGCGCTGAAACTGTGGCGACCGTCCTTCTGCAGTTCGAAACGCAGCAGCGGGGCCTCGAGAGTCGCCTCGGCGAAGGTCCACGCGCGGTCGATGACGCTGCGCAGTTCGAAGTCCACCACCAGGCGCCTGAAACCGAGCATCGGACTGCCGCCGGGATCGGACAGGACGAGATCGCCGACCTCGAACCTGAACGCGAGGGGATCGAAGCGGACCTCGCCGACGCTGATCGGGTGCCCGAGCCGCTCGGGCACCTGCTTCTCCACCTGCCACTTGACGATCGCCGGCAGCGCGAAGAAGCCCAGGAGCAGATAGAGCACGAACAGACCCGCGGCGATGATCGCCGGCCGGCTGAGAAGGATCGCTCGCAGCTTGTCTCGCATAGTCGGGCCTGTTGCGGTCCGGGCGACGGCCGGGCCTCCGTGAGCGCCAGGCTTCCGCTTGGCAGCATATGTGCATCGCGGAAGCGGCCCTTGCTATTCTAGCGCAGCGCCGAATCCGCCCTGCCGCCACTGGGTCACGGTTGCTTCACTTCGATCTCGATCGACGCATACCAGCGCGCCAGCGCGTCGATGTCTTCGTCGCTCAGGGGTTTGGCGATGACCGACATGACGGGGTTTTCACGCTTACCACTGCGGAAATTCCTCAACTGCTCGACCAGATAGGCCGCGGGCTGGCCCGCCAGGTTCGGCGCGGCGGGGTCGACCGAGATGCCGAACTGGCCGTGGCAAACCGCGCATACTTGCGCCCTTGTCCTGCCTGCCTCCTCGTTTTCGGCATGGGCCGCAGCGGCGACGAGCAGCGACAGGCAGGCGATCCGAAAGTAAGCCATGGGAAAGACTCCGGGATTGGTCTGCGGGAGCGGCGCGCCGTGTCCTGCGGGCCGGGCAACCGCGCCGCTCGTCTTCGCGTGGCCCGGATGTGTTGGCCCTCGGGCGACGCTCCGAACCTGCCTTCCCGCGATACCTCGCGCAAGGCGTGCGGGAACGGGGCCGGAACCAGGCCGGCCCCGCATGGCTTCAGTTCGACGAGTAACTGATGCGGTAGATCGCGCCGGCGAAGTCGTCGGAGACGAGGATCGAACCGTCCTTCATCTGTGCGACGTCGACCGGCCGGCCCCGGTAGAGGCCGGTTTCAGGATCGAGAAAGCCCGAAGCGAACACTTCCATCTCGCCCGCCGTGCCGTCCGGCTTGATCGGGACGAACTGGACCTCCGCGCCCGTCGGCGTAGTTCGATTCCACGAACCATGCGCCGCGACGAAGATGCCACCACGATACTTCTCGGGGAATTTCTTTCCGCTGTAGAAAGTCATTCCCAGCTGTGCCTGGTGTGCCGGGAACTCCACCGCCGGAAAGATCGCGCCCTCGGGTTCCTTCATGTCCGCAAGGTCGGGCGCTGCCGGCGAACCGGCGACCTTGAACTTGCCGTTCCAGTACGGAAAACCGAAATGCTCGCCCGCCTTGGTCGAACGGTTCAACTCGCCCGGCGGGACGTCGTCGCCCAGACCATCGACCTGATTGTCGGTCCACCACAAGCTGCCGTCGGCCGGGTTGAAGTCCATGCCCACCGGATTGCGGGCTCCGCGAGCGAAGACCTCGCGGCCACTGCCGTCGAAGGCGTTCATCCGCACAATGCCGCCCATCCCCAGTTCGTCGTATTTCGCCACCTTGTCGGCCGGTTGCACGTTGTGGGGCTGGCCCAGGCTGACATACAGCATGCCATCGGAGCCGACCCGACAGGTGCGCGCACCGTGGTTGAAGGACTCTTCCTCGACCGGGACGAGGGATCCCTTCGGCACCACTTCTATGACTGCGACATCGGGACCTTCGTAGAAGAATTCGGCCGCGGGGAAGTTCAGGATGCGATTGTGCTCAACCACGATAAGGAAGCCATCGCGCGTCCAGCACAGTCCATTGGGATTGGAGAAATTCAGTGAGGGCGCGAAGTTCTTGACCTCGTCTGCAAAGCCGTCGCTGTTGCGATCGGTCACCGCCCAGACGGCAGTCTTCCGTGTCCCGACGAACAGCATGTTGGTCGACGGCGCCACGGCCATGTGCCGCGCATCGGGCACGACCGCGAACAGTTCGATCTTGAATCCGGGGGGAAGCTTGACCCGCTTCAGGTTCTCCCGGATCGCATCCGCATTCCGGCCCTCCTGCGGTACCACCGGGATGTTCAGATCGGTGGTCGCAACCCGGAATTGCTTCAGTGTGCCGAGATTATCCGGCGCTGCCTGCACGAATGCCGCCGACGCCAAGCCTGCCGCCACCAGGGCAGCAACCAAATTCATCCTCATCGTGTCTCCTCCGTCTCGCGTTGTCGGGCAAGTCGAGCGGGTCGAATGGCCCGCCTTCCAATCTAGTTCAGGCCGTCGGCAGATCAATACGGGTTTTCCGCCGTGGAGAAGGTGCGGAGCGAGGATGCGGCAGGGAGTGGAGGCGCGCCGAAAAGCGGCGAGGCGCTGGCAGCCATGGCCGCAGGGCGACGGTCGAGATCGCCCCCCTGCGCTTGCGTGGAGACAGCATGGTCACCGACAGGCAGAACATGCTGCCGCTGGCGGCGGAAGATCGGATGGCGGGCGGCCGCGACCCGATCAATAAGACGCTGTAGGCAGCTCGAGGAGGCGAGATGGCCGAATCTCGCGGTGCGTCGTCCGGCGAACGGCTCAGCCTGCTCGCCGCTGTCCTTGCACCATATTGGCGGAGGCGGTGAGATTCGAACTCACGAGGGGCGCAAACCCCTGACGGTTTTCAAGACCGTTGCATTCAACCGCTCTGCCACGCCTCCGCAAGGTCGCGAAGTATATCACCGCATCGCGGCGGGCCAAGCCACCGGCATCAGGCGTCCGGACGTTCGAACAGGGCGATCGACTCCACGTGCGAAGTCTGCGGAAACATGTTGGCGATGCCGGCGCCGCGCATCACGTAGCCCTTGTCTCGCACGAGCACCGCCGCGTCGCGCGCCAGCGTGGCCGGGTTGCACGATACGTAGACGATGCGTGCCGGCAGTTGCTGTGCACCGAGGCCCTTCACCACCGCGATCGCGCCTTCACGCGGCGGGTCGATCAGCATCTTGTCGAGGCGGCCGAGGGCGGCGAGGCTGTCTTCGGTGGCCTCGAAGAGGTTGGCGGCGTGAAACTCCGCGTGCTCGGCCAGTCCGTTCAGCCGAGCATTGTCGAAGGCGCGCGCGACCAGCGTGTCGCTACCCTCGATACCCACCACGGTCGCACCGCTGCGGGCGATCGGCAGGCTGAAGTTGCCGAGTCCGCAGAACAGGTCGGCAATGCGCTCGCCCGGCTGCGGGTCCAGCAACTGCATCGAGCGCCGGATCAGCAGGCGGTTGATGTGCACATTGACCTGGGTGAAGTCGGTCGGACGGAAGGCCATCGTCACACCGAACTCGGGCAGCGCATACGCCAGCCCCGGGCCGTCCTTCGGGTGCAGCGGCTGCGCCGTCTCCGGCCCGCCCGGCTGCACCCACACCTGCACGCCCTCGGCGTCGGCAAAGGCTGCCAGCCGCGCGGTGTCGGCGGCCGTGAGCGGCAGCAGGCTACGGAATACGAGTGCGGTCGCGGTATCGCTTACCGCGAGTTCGATCTGCGGCAGCCGATCCGGGATCGACAGCGCGGACACCAGCGCGCGCAGCCTCGGCAACATGTCGGAGATGTTCGGCGGCAGAACCTCGCACGACGACATGTCGGCGATATAGCTCGAGCGCCGCTCGTGGAAGCCGATCAGCATGCCGCCCTTGCTCGGCACGAGACGCACGCTCAGGCGCGCGCGATAGCGGTAGCCCCACGCCGGACCGTGGATCGCCGGGTAGATGATCCCGGGCTTCACCCGCCCCACGTGCCACAGCGCGTCTTCCAGGATGCGCTGCTTGGCAGCCGCCTGCGCCACCGGATCCAGATGCTGCATCGAGCAACCGCCACAGGTGCCGAAATACGCGCAGCGTGGCGTCACCCGCTGCGCGCTGGGCCGGAGGATGCGGCCGACGTGCGCCTGCTCGTAGCTGGGGCGGCTGCGATCGACGACGTACTCCACCTTCTCGCCGGGCAGCGCGCCCTCGACGAAGACGGCCTTGCCATCGACATGGGCGACCCCGCGGCCTTCGTGGTCCAGGGATTCGATGACTGCGACGGGCATGACGGTTCCGGCCTGGAAAAGGGCGCGATTTTACCGCCAAGCGGCCCTCCCCGGGGCGACAAACCGCCCTCCCGCCGGCCGCCTCCGCCTGCTCTCCGGCCTATAATCCGCGCATGAATGCAGCCCATCTCCCGAACCTGCTCGGCGACCTGTCGCCGAGTGCATTTGTTGCCGAATACTGGCAGAAGAAACCCCTGCTGGTCCGCGAGGCAGTGCCGGGCTTCAGCGGCGTGCTGTCGCGCGACGAGCTCTTCCGCCTTGCCTGCGACCCCGACGTCGAATCACGCTACATTCGCTGGCACGAAGGCGAATGGACACTCGAGCAAGGTCCGCAGACGCGCGGCCGCTTGCGCGGGAAGCGCCAGCCGTGGACGGTGCTGGTGCAGGGCCTGAACCTGTGGGTGCCCGAGGCCGACCGCCTGCTGCATCGCTTCGACTTCATTCCCCAGGCCAGGCTCGATGACCTGATGGTCAGCTACGCTGTCGATGGCGGTGGTGTCGGGCCGCATTTCGACAACTACGACGTATTCCTGCTGCAGGGCACGGGCCAGCGCCGCTGGCAGATCGCCGAGCAGGGCGACCGCAGCCTTGTCGAGGGGGCACCGCTGCGCATCCTGAGGAACTTCGCGCCAACGCAGGAATGGGTGCTGGAACCGGGAGACATGCTCTACCTGCCGCCACAGTGGGCGCACAACGGTATCGCCATCGGCGAATGCACGACCTACTCGATCGGCTTTCGCTCGCCCACGGCGCAGGAGCTGGCGACGGAATTTCTCGGCTGGATGCAGGACCGTATCCGCCTCGAAGGCCTGTACGCCGACCCCGACCTGCAGTTGCAGCAGAACTCCGGCGAGATCGGCACGCGCATGATCGACCAGATCGAGCGCATGCTCGGTGGCATCCGCTGGACGCGGCGCGACGTCGAGGACTTCGTCGGCGACTATCTTACCGAGCCGAAGCCGCACATCTTCTTCGATCCGCCCGACAAGCCGATGGCGCACAAGGCCTTCGGGCGCGCAGTCGCGACGAGGGGCTTCGCGCTCGACGCCCGCAGCCTGCTGCTGTTCTCGGCCGCGGGCTTCCACCTCAACGGCGAAGCCGTGGCCGTGACGGACGAGCTTCGTCCTGCCCTTGCCGAGCTCGCACACCATCGCGGCCTGCCCGCATTTACCGCGACGAGTCCGCCGCCGGCTCTGCTGGACCTGCTCTACGAGTGGTACTGCGACGGCTTCGGAGCACCATGCTGACACGACCAGGCGGAGAGCCATGAGCGAAGAACCCAGGGACCAATCCTTCGACACCTTCGACGCGTACCGGGCGGCGGTGCGCGACGCAATCGCGGCGGCACGGCGTAGCGTGACGGTGTTCGATCATGATCTGGCCGAAACGGGCATCGAGAGCGCGGCCGTCGTCGAGGCGTTGGTCGCGCTCGCGCGTGCCGCTTCGCGCGCGGACGCGATCCGGATCCTCGTCCGCGATCCCGCCTACGTCGAAAACCGCTGCCCGCGCCTGCGGCGTCTCGCCGCTCAGTTCGGCCATCGCTTGCAGTTCCGGGTCACCGGCGAGGGGCTCGAGCTACCCGATGGCTGCTTCGTCGTCGTCGATGACAGCGTGCTCGTCCGACGCTTTCATGCAGACCGCGCGCGCGGAGCGTTGGCACGACCTCCATCGCCCGAGCCGGCTCGCTACGCTGCACAATTCGAGACCCTCTGGATAGGCTCGAACGAGGGCCCTGCCCTTTCAGTGCTTGGACTTTGAACGCTCAGGCGCGTCTTACGCACTGCAACAATAGAGCCTTGGCTGTTGAACGGTGCATGTTAGAATGGGCTCTGGCACTGGGCCGTTGTCATGACGCCGACGGCATTTCCAGCGACGTCCCCGGCCACTGCTGTCACACAATATCCATAAGGAAAACAGACCATGAAGAACTCCCTCCTTCTCGCCGCCCTCGTCGCCCTCGCCGTGTCCGCCTGCGGCAAGACCGAAGAAGCCGCTCCGGCCGTCGCCCCTGCTGTCGAGCAGGCCAAGGAGGCCGCCAGCGAGGCGGTCGAGGCTGCCAAGGAAGCCGCCGACAAGGCTGGCGAAGCTGCCGCTGAAGGCGCCGAAGCCGCCAAGGAAGGCGCAGCCGAGGCCATGGAAGCCGCGAAAGAAACCGCAGCCGATGCTGCCGAGGCCGTCAAGGAAGGGGCCGAAGCCGTCAAGGAAGGCGCAGCCGAAGCGGTCGAAACCGCCAAGGAAGCCGCAGCGGGCGCAGTCGAAGGCGCCAAGGAAGCCGTGCAGAAGTAATCTGCCCGACCTGGACGCAAAAAAGCCGGCTCATCGCCGGCTTTTTTTTGCCGCGCCGTCGCGCGGCGACTGCCTGGTCGGGCGGGAGCGCGCCGCCCCCACTCGACCGACGGCAATCAACGCAGTTCCTGATGCAGCAGCCCAAGCATGCGCTTCGCGGTCTCGGAGCTGTCTGCACCGCCCTCGCGGGTCAGCACCGTCACCAGCGAGCCATCATCCCCCTGGCCCTCGACACGCAGGCGATATTCGCCGCCCGTTGCAGCCGGCTTGTCGCTGCTGCGCCAGAAGGCGAGCTTCGACAGGAAACCCTCCTTGTTTGCGCCTTGAGTGCCGGCTTCCGGATCGACATAGCGCACGAAGTACAGGCCCTGAGCACGATCGCGGTCTTCAACGGTGAAGCCGATGCGGTCCAGTGCCAGGCCGACGCGGCGCCAGGCACGGTCGAACGGCTCCTGCATGCTGAGATTGACCTGACCGCCGGCGCCGGCGGTGATCTTCGCACGTTCGGCCACAGGCGCTGCGGCGATCTGCGCCTTGGCACGCTCTTCGTCCGCGCCCAGTTGCACCATCAGCCGACGCAGCATCTCGGCCTCGAGCTCCGGGTCGGCCGGGCGCGGCTGCCAGACGGTGGTGTCCTTGGCTTCGGTCGTATAGATCTCCATCATGCCGCGATGGCTGACGTAGACCTCGACGGTGTCGGGCTCCTTGCCGGGTTCGAGTCGGGTACGGAACTTGTCGCGCTCGGGCGTGGAGAACAACCCGTCGAGCACCTTGCCGATCGTGCCGCGGAGGAAATCCTGCGGGATCTTGGCGCGGTCTTCGGCCCAGTCGGTTTCCATCACGCCGATCTGCGGGCTGTCGATGTTGAGGATGAAGCCGAGTTCGAGCCAGAAGTCCTTGATCTGCGGCCAGAGCTGGTCGGGCGTGCCCGGCACTACCAGCCAGCGCTGGGTTCCCGCGCGTTCGATACGCATGCGATCCGGCGTGGCCAGGACCTCGACGGAGGTCGCCGCCGTCGCCGGCTGGCCTTCACGATCGGCCGAGTAGGCCGAATAGGTGGCGACGCCGCGCGGCGACACATCGGGGACGGCATAGCGGTCATCACGGGTGGGTGCGGTCAGGTCGGGCGGGATCTCGAGCGGCTGGACCTGCTTGGCGCTCTTGTAGTCGATGCGCTTCGACTCGAACAGTGATCCCGAGCAGCCCGCCAGGGCGAGCGACAGCGCAATGAGGGAAATGGATGTGCGCATGGAGCGATTCATGGGGTTCCTGAACTGAATTATACGGGTCAGACTTCGATGCCGGCCTTGCGCATGGCCGCCAGCACGCGCGCGTGCTGGGACTCGGAGAGCTGGGTAAGCGGCAGGCGAATACCGAAGCCGATCAGCCCCATCTTCGCCACGGCCCACTTCACCGGGATCGGGTTCGCCTCGCAGAAGAGGTCACGGTGCAGGCCCGTCAGGCCGGCATTGATCTCGCGCAGGCGCAGGCCATCGCCAGCTGCTGCCGCCACGCACAATTCATGCATGGCGCGTGGCGCCACGTTGGCGGTCACCGAGATCAAGCCGTGTCCGCCGAGCATGAGGAAGGCCGCCGCAGTCATGTCGTCACCGCTGTAGAGGGCGAAGTCCTTCGGCGCGCGCTCGATCAGGTCGCAGGCACGATCCAGGCTGCCGGTGGCGTCCTTGACCCCGACGATGTTGGGAATGGCTGCCAGGCGCAGTGTGGTCTCGTTGGCGAGATCGGCCACCGTGCGGCCGGGCACGTTGTACAGGATCAGCGGCAGTTCGACCGCGTCGGCGATCGTGCGGAAGTGGCGGTACAGCCCCTCCTGGGTGGGGCGGTTGTAGTACGGCACGACGGACAGGTGGGCAGATACGCCGGCCTCGAGTGCGAAGCGGGCGAGTTCGACCGCCTCGGCCGTGGAGTTGGCGCCGGTGCCGGCGATGACCGGTACGCGGCCGGCCACATGTTCTACCGCCGTGCGAATGAGTTCGCAATGCTCTTCGACGTCGACCGTGGGCGATTCCCCGCTCGTACCGACGACGACGATGCCGTCTGTGCCCTCGCCGATGTGCCAGTCGATGAGACTGCGCAGGCTGGGCAAATCCAGGCTTCCGTCTTCCAGCATGGGGGTAACGATAGCGACTAACGATCCGGTGATCATGGCAGTGGACAGGACGTTAAAAGCACGATTCTACCCGATCACCGCGACGCGGCCAGTGCGCGAGAAATATTCCTGCGCCGCCTCCCCTTGCGTCGCGGGCGCCTACAGATCGGCGAGCGCCTTGACGTGGGACACCACCGAGCGGGCGAGGGCCGAAAGCGCGTAGCCGCCTTCGAGCACCGACACGATGCGTGTATGCCCGCAGTCTGCGGCTACGGCCTTTATCTGCTGCGTGGCCCAGATGTAGTCGGCCTCCAGGAGGCCGAGCGAACCCATGTCATCTTCATAATGGGCATCGAAGCCGGCCGAGATGAAGATCATCTGTGGATTGTGCTCGCGCAGCGCCGGCACCCAGATGTCGCTCACGATCTGGCGAAACGCGTCCCCCCGCGTCCCCGCCGGCACCGGCACGTTGCACATGTGGGCGGGCATGTTGTCCGCGCCGCTGTACGGGTAGAACGGATGCTGGAAGATGCTTGCCATCATCACCCGCGGATCCTCGCGGAAGATGTCTTCGGTGCCGTTGCCGTGGTGCACGTCGAAGTCGATCACCGCCACCCGCTCGAGGCCGTGCACTTCGGTCGCGTGGCGCGCGGCGATGGCGACGTTGTTCAGAAAGCAGAACCCCATCGCCTTCTCGCGCTCGGCATGATGGCCGGGCGGGCGCACCGCGCAGAAGGCATTTTCGATCTCGCCCTTGAGCACCAGGTCGGTGGCGAGCACGCCCGCACCGGCCGAACGCAGTGCCGCCTTCATGGTGTTGGGGCTCATCGCAGTATCCGGATCGAGATGGCGAATGCCGTGGTCCGGGACGTTGGCCAGCAAGGTGTCGAGGTAGCGCTCCGGATGTACTCGCGCGATCTGCTCGCGGGTGGCGACCGGCGCATCGAAAAAGGACAAGTACATGTCGAGTCCGGCGGCGATCAGGCGATCGTTGATCGCCGATAGGCGATCCGGGCACTCGGGATGCATCGAACCCATGTCGTGTAGCCAGCAATCGCGATGCGTGATGAACGCGGTCGTCGTCATACTCTTCCCTTCCTGTCCCAAAACCGGCTTGCGTGCCGAATCTTCGCGAGCCCGGCGCCTGCTAGTCGTCCGTGCGTCGGGAGCTGTGCGGTTCGGCGGTCTTTGTCGTCTATTATCACCGCTTCGCGGTCATTTTCACAGCACGCAAGTACATGCCCCAACACCATGCCATCCGCCTTCTCGAGGCGGCAAGCCAGATCATCCTCGGCAAGGAGCGCGAACTCCGGCTCGCCCTCGCCTGCCTCGTCGGACGCGGTCACCTGCTGATCGAGGACGTGCCCGGCGTAGGCAAGACCACGCTTGCCCATGTCTTCGCCAGGATGATCGGCCTGCAGTTCCAGCGTATCCAGTTCACCAGCGATCTGCTGCCGGCCGATATCGTCGGCGTCTCGGTGTTCGACCGCGCGACCAGCGCCTTCCGCTTCCAGCCCGGGCCGGTCTTCGCTCAGCTCATCCTGGCCGACGAGATCAATCGCGCCACGCCCAAGACCCAGAGCGCCCTGCTCGAGGCGATGGAAGAACGCCAGGTCACCGCCGACGGTCATACGCTCATGCTGCCCGAGCCCTTCTTCGTCATCGCCACCCAGAACCCGGCGCACCAGATCGGCACCTTCCCGCTGCCGGAGAGCCAGCTCGACCGCTTCCTGATGCGCATCCAACTGGGCTACCCGGACCGCATGGCGGAGCGCGCCCTTCTGATGGGCGAGGATCGCCGCAAGGCGCTGGAGCGCCGCCAGGCCGTGATCAGCCCGGCGCAACTGGTCGAACTGCAGCAGGCCGCCCAGGCGGTCACGGTCGCGGAACCGCTGATCGATTACGTGCAGGCCCTGCTTGAAACCACCCGACACAGCACCGAACTGGCGGCCGGGCTCAGTCCGCGCGCCGGTCTGGGTCTGATCGCCGCCGCGCGTGCATGGGCCCTGATCGACGGCCGAGATCATGTCTTGCCCGAAGACGTGCAGATCATCTTCCCCCACATCGCGGCGCACCGCCTGCATCTGGCTGGCGACGGTCGCCCCGTGTCGCCGGCGACGGTCGTGCGCCTGCTGCAGGCGGTTGCGGTGCGCTGATGCCGGCCACCGCAAAAACAAGCACCGTCGTTCGCAACGCGCTCGATCGCCTGCTGTTTCGGACCGGCGCCCCGGAGGCCGCGCCGATAAGGCTCGGCCAGCGTCGCATCTATCTGCTCCCGACCCCGGCCGGGGTGGCTTTCGCCCTGGCGCTGCTGGTAATGCTGATCGCCTCGATCAACTACAACCTGAGCTTGGGTTACGGCCTGGTCTTTCTGCTCGCGGGCACGGCGGTGGCCAGCATCGTGCATGCGTTTCGCAACCTGCTCGGCCTGTCGGTCCGACCTGGGCGCTGCGACCCCGTCTTCTGCGGCGACGATGCCGTCTTCCACCTCGTTCTCGACAATCCGCGCGGCGTGCGGCGTCCAGCGCTGACCCTGCGTGCGCATGGCTGCCGAACCGCGTTCGCACTCGGCGCCGGCGAGCAGGGCGACGTTGCACTTGCATGCCCCACCTCACGCCGCGGAAGCTTCGCGATCGGCCGCACCATCCTGGAAACCACCTGGCCCCTCGGCCTGATCCGGGCCTGGAGCGTCTTCGTCCCGGACCTTCGATGCCTCGTCTATCCCGCCCCCGAGGCGGATCCGCCACCGCTGCCGTCCGGGCAAACCGGCAATATCAGGGGCGAGCAGTCGAGTGGTGAGGGCGACGACGACTTTGCCGGGCTGCGCGCCCACCAGCGCGGCGACTCCCCGCGCCATGTCGCCTGGAAGGTGCTGGCGCGCGGAGGGCCAATGCTGATCAAGCAGTTCGCCGGTCACGGCGGCGACGACGTCGTACTCGCCTGGACCGCGCTGCCGCCATCGATGGACGACGAGGCGCGACTGTCGCGGCTTGCCGCCTGGCTGCTGGCGGCCGAGCGTAGCGGCTGTCCCTATGCCCTGCGGCTCCCCACTGCCAGCCAGCCGGCCGGACGCGGCGAGGCGCAGCTGAGGCGCTGTCTGCAGTGGCTCGCGCTGTTCGGGACTGCAGCCGAGCATCCCGGCCATGGCTGACGCCCTCGCCCGCCTGTGGGGCGAATTCGCGGCCAAGCGCTGGCGTACGCGTATCCGCGCGATGTCACCGATCGGCACGCTGGGTCGCGACCAGGGCCTGTGGCTAGTGGCGGCGGCAACGGCGAGTCTCGCCCCCCATGTGGCCCAGCTGCCGGGCTGGCTCTCCGCCCTCTGTGGCCTGTTGCTGGGCTGGCGCGCCCTGCTGCTGTGGCAGCGCCAGCCGCCGCCGGCCCGCCCCGTTATCCTGCTGCTGGCCATCGCCGCGGGCGTCAGCGTGTGGACGGAGTTCGGCCACCTGCTCGGCAAGGACCCGGGCGTAGCCATGCTCGCCGTCCTGCTCGGCCTGAAGCTGCTGGAGATACGCGCCGCGCGAGACATCCGCGCCGCGGTGCTGCTGTGTTTCTTCCTTCAACTGGCGGTGTTCTTCGAAGATCAATCGCTCGGTGTTGCCGCACTTGCGCTGTGCGGCACCCTGCTCTCGGTGGTCACCCTGCTCGCGCTTGGCGACCCCGCGGCGGGAAACCTCGAGCGCCTTCGCACGGGCGTGATTCTGCTGGCGCACGGCATTCCGTTCATGCTCGCACTGTTCCTGTTGTTCCCGCGCGTGCAGGGTCCGCTTTGGGGCCTCCCAACCGATGCCTTCAGCGCCCGCACCGGCCTTTCCGAAAGCATGAGTCCGGGCTCGATCAGCGATCTCGGCCAGTCGGCCGAGATCGCCTTGCGCGCCGCGTTCGCCGGCCCGCTGCCCGCCCCCGCGCAGCGCTATTGGCGCGGTCCTGTCCTGACCGAGTTCGACGGAAAAAGCTGGCGTGCCAGCCGCTTCGACGAGGCGTCCACGCCCTTCTACACCCCGGCCGGGCCGCACCTCGACTACAACCTGACGGTCGAAGCGCACAATCGGCGCTGGGTGCTCGCGCTCGACTTCCCGGGCGCGAATCCGGGATCCTTGCGCTATGCGAGCGACTACCAGCTGCGCAGCATGCAGCCGCTGAGCGTGCGAACGCGCTTCGACCTGCGCAGCTATCCGGAGACTGCCGTCGGGCTCTCCGAGACGGACGTCGTGCTGGCTGCGGCGAGGCGCCTCCCGGAGAGCTTCAACCCGCGCAGTCGTGCCCTTGCGAGCAGGCTCGCCGCAGACGCGACGTCGGACGAAGCCATCCTGCAACGCGTCGTGGCCCATCTTCGCGACAGCCGGCTAACCTACACGCTGCGGCCACCGCCGCTGGGGCGCGAATCGGTGGATGATTTCCTGTTCGAAACGCGGCACGGCTTCTGCGAGCACTTCGCCTCGGCCTTCACCTTCCTGATGCGCGCCACCGGTGTACCGGCTCGGGTGGTGACCGGCTACCAGGGCGGCGAGATCAACCCGGTCGACGGCAATCTTGTCGTGCGCCAGGCCGATGCCCACGCCTGGGCCGAGGTCTGGCTCGCCAGTCGCGGCTGGACGCGGGTGGATCCGACCGCGCTGTCGGCGCCAAGGCGCATCGAGGACGGCCTGGCTGCCGCCCTCCCCGATGGCGAACTGCTGCCGCTTTTTTTGCGGCCCGAGCTTTCCTGGCTGCGGCACCTGCGCTTTCGCTGGGAGGCGGTGTCGAATGCGTGGAACCAGCGCGTTCTTGGCTACAATCCCGATCGACAGCGCGAATTTCTGTCAGGCCTCGGGCTCGCGCGCACCGACTGGTCGATGCTCGCAGGCCTGCTCAGCGGCGTGATGCTCGCACTCTTTGCCTCCCTGCTGATCTGGACGGGCTGGCGACGCCGGTCGCGTGATCCGCTCGAACGCAGTTGGGCCCTCTTCAGCGCAAAGCTGGCGCGACGCCGGCTCGCGCGCCGGGACTGGGAAGGACCGCTGGACTACGGCGACCGGATATCGGCCGCCCTGCCACAACACGCCGACGGATTGCGCGACATCGCTGCAAGCTACGCCCGTCTGCGCTACGGAAACGGCACCAGTGTCGCCGAGGCGCGCGCACTGGCGCGCAAGATAAGCGAACTCGAGATTTCATGACTAATAGTTTCCCTCGCCCGATTCTTCGACTTGCAGCAGTAGTCGCCGCGCTCACGCTTCCCCTGACCGCCGCCGCGTCCTTCAGCGAAAGCGAGGATGCACGTGCCTTCGTGCGGGAGCTGGCCGAACGCCATGGCTTCGACCCGGACGCGCTCGCCGAGGCCCTGAATCGGGCCCAGCACGAGCCCCGCGTCATCCGTCTGATCGCGCCGCCTAGCCGCGCGGGCGTGCGCTCGTGGCGCAAGTATCGTGCGCGATTCCTCGATCGCGTCCGCATCGATCGCGGCGCGGACTTCTGGGACGAGAACCAGGTCTATCTGGAGCGGGCGGCCGCGCAGTACGGCGTTCCGATCGAGGTCATCGTCGCCATCATCGGCGTCGAGACCGTCTATGGTCGGCACACCGGGAATTTCGAAACCTTGTCTGCGCTCGCGACGTTGGCCTTCGATTACCCGCCGCGAGCAGAGCTCTTCCGCCGCGAACTCGAGGCCTTGTTCCTGCTTGCCCGCGAGCAGGGCCGCGATCCGGCCAGCTACAGCGGCTCGTATGCCGGCGCGCTCGGCTATCCGCAGTTCCTGCCGAGCAGCGTTCGCAGTTATGCAGTCGATTTCGACGCCGACGGGCACATCGATTTCGACGCCGGCCCCGCCGACGCGATCGGCAGCGTCGCCAATTACCTCCATGTCCATGGCTGGCAGCCCGGCGCCCCGATTGCGGAACGCGCGCGCTTCACCGAGGTGCTCGACCCCGCTGCGCTCGTCGCAGCCGGGATAGAGCCGGCGCTCGAGCCCGCGAGCCTGACGGAGGCCGGCGTCACCACCGCGTCGGGCGAGGCACCGGCAGCCACCGCGACGCTGGTCGACCTGGAAACGCCGGGCTCGACCACCGAGTACTGGCTCGGCTACCGCAACTTCTACGTCATCACTCGCTACAACCGCAGCAGCTTCTACGCGATGTCGGTGTTCGAGCTGGCCGAGGCCATACGCCAGCGCCGTGCGGTGGCAATGGCGCGCGCCGAAGCAAGGTCGGACGATACCGGGGGCATGCGCGGGAATTGATTGGGGCTTCGCGGCGACCGCCGCGAAAAGTGATCTCGATCAAGGCGGCGGGGCCCGCAGGCGTCGAAAATCGGGCCGTCAGGACAAGCGGCACCCCGGTAACGGCGGCAGCGCGGATTTGCGGCAGCGCAGAGTCCCGCGTGCATGCTACCGGGCTAGACGCACTGCCCTTCCAGCCGAGGATCTCTCCATGCCCGCTCCCGCGCCCGAAGTCCCCGCGAGCCCATCGGCCACGACGCTGCGTCCGGCGCGCGTGAATCTGAATGACCTGGCGACATCGGTCGCTGCAGGCGTGGCACAGTTCCGCGCGCTGCCGGCGCTGAGCATCGCCTACGCGGCGGTCTTCGTCGTCCTCGGCAGCCTGCTCTTCCTCGCCCTCGAGGCGTTCTCGATCGCGCCCTTGAGCCTGTCGCTCGCGGGCGGCTTCATGCTCGTCGGGCCGATTCTGCTCGCCGGGTTCTTTTCCGTTTCCGACCGTCTGAGTAGCGGTGGCAGGCCGACCGCTGTCGATATCGGCAAGGGCTTCCGTCGCATGCCGCGTGGCGGCTGGGTCGTATCCTTCGTGTGCGCGCTGCTGTTCCTGATCTGGGTTACCGACGCAGGGACGCTATACGGCTTCATGGTGGGCCGCGAACCGCTGGGCTTCGCCCGCCTGCTGCCCGCCGACGCCTCGGTGACGAGCTTCGTGTTCTTCAGTTCGATCATGGGTGCCGGGCTCGCCTTCATCCTGTTCACGATCTCGGCGTTTTCGATTCCACTTATCTACGATGGGCGCGCCAGCCTCGTATCGGGGGTGGTCGCCAGCGTGCGGGCGGTCTTCTGGCGATTTCCGGTGGTGATGTGCTGGGCTGGCCTGCTGGCGGCCGTGATCATCGTCAGCGCGCTGCTGCTGCCCTTGCTGTTGATAACGCTGCCGGTGATGGCCTACGCCAGCCGCGCCTTCTACTTCAGGGTATTTCCCGCACCAGCCGACGGCGAGCGCGCCGCGCCACCTCAGAGCAAGGCGTCGCGCGAAATGCCGTAGCGCTTGAGAATGCGCCGCAACTGCCCGAGCGCCTCGAGCTGGATCTGGCGGACACGCTCGCGGGTCAGTTCAAGCCGCAGTGCCAGTTCTTCCAGCGTCAGCAGTTCGCACTCGTCGATGCCGTAGCGGTGGCGGATCACCAGCCGCTGCTTGTCGTTGAGCATCTTGATCCACTGCCGCACCAGGGTTTCGACCTCGCCGGCGTGGATCTGCAGGTCGGGCGTATCGGCGTGGTCGTCGGCGAGCGACTCCCCGATCGACAAAGAAGGATCGATGTCCAGCGGGGCGTCGAGCGATGCCGTGTGCTCGCTCAGCGCCAGGATGACGCGCACCTCCTCCACCGACTTGTCGAGCCGCTGCGCGATCTCCTCCAGCGTGGACTCCCCATTGGAGGCGGCTTCGATGCTGCGCTGGGCGCGCAGCACCTGGTTGAGCTCCTTGACCACGTGCACCGGCAGGCGGATCGTGCGGGACTGGTTCATGATCGCGCGCTCGATGTTCTGCCGGATCCACCAGGTCGCGTAGGTCGAGAAGCGGAAGCCGCGCTCCGGGTCGAACTTCTCCAGCGCGTGCATGAGGCCGAGGTTGCCCTCTTCAACCAGGTCGAGGAGGGGAATGCCGCGGTTGAGGTAATGCTTGGCAATATTGACGACGAGGCGCAGGTTGCGCTCGATCATCGTCTGCCGGGCGTCGAAATCGCCCAGCCGGACGAGACGCGCCAGTCGCACCTCCTCTTCCGCGGTAAGCAGCGGGTTCGCACCGATTTCGTTCAGGTACAGTTGTGTCACATCGCTGAAGAAGTCGCTTCCGGCCACCTTGGTCGGCTGGTTGGCGAACACTTCCACCTCGGGGGGAAGATCGGGCTCATGACTCTCTACATCGTCAACGCTGCCCCGTTCCTCCATAAACCTCCCCCTATTTAACGTGACGGCAGATACTTCATCGGATCGACTGCCTTGCCCTGCTTGCGAATCTCGAAATGCAGTTTCGATCGATCTGCTTCTGAGTTTCCCAACTCGGCAATCTGCTGGCCCTTGACGACGAGATCGTCCTCTTTCACCAGCAGCTTGTTGTTGTGGGCATAGACAGAGTTGTACTCCTGGTTATGCTTGATGACAACCAGCTTGCCATATCCGCGCAGGCCGCTGCCCGCGTATACGACCTTGCCCGCAGCCGAGGCATATACCGGATCCCCCGTATTCCCGGCGATATCCACGCCCTTGTTGGTCGACTCGTTGAAGCCGCCGATCAGGGCCCCGTTTGCAGGCCACTGCCACTCCCCGTTACCGCCCGGGGCCGGCTTCGGCGCCTCGATCGGCGCAGGTTCCGGCGGCGCCAACGCAGCGTTCGGATTGATCTTCGCCCAGGCCTCGTCCGTATAGGGCTGCCGCCCACCGATCGGGCCTTGCTTGATCCCTGTCGCCATCTCCTCACCTCCGGCGGGCGTCACCGGAATCACCTCTGGTGCAAGCGGAATCGCGGTCGCCACCGCGCCAGTTTCTGCCCCGGGCGGCGCGACCCGCAACACCTGCCCCACATTGAGTTGGTTGGGATCCGAAAGCCTGTTCCATGCGACCAGTTCCGGCAGGCTCACAGAGTACTGACGCGAAATGGCCAGCAAGGTTTCACCAGGGCGCACGATGTGCGTGCCGGGCAGCTGCCCCGGAAGCGCCGCCGGGGGCGGGGCTGCACCGCTACCGTCGCGCAGCGGTGCCGTCACGGTGGACGCGCAGCCGGCGACAAGTCCCAGCACGAGCAGCGGCGCGAGGGAGAAAATTCGTATTTGCATCCGTGTCGAGTATCTCATTCCGTACCAGCAAGGAGCGGAACGAAGCGAACCGCCTCGTACCAGCTTTCCCTGAAAACATTACCTTGTCGCTCGACAAGGAGGAGGCGCTGTTCTGCAGTCCCCACCGGCACGATCAGACGACCGCCGGGGGCGAGTTGATCCTTGAGCGCCTGCGGAAGGCCAACGGCCGCGGCGGCGACGATGATGCTGTCGAAAGGCGCGGCCTCGGGCAGGCCCAGACTGCCGTCGGCAAGTTTCAGCCTGACGTTCGGCAAACGCAAGGGCCGAAGGTTCGAACGTGCGCGGTCGAGCAGCGGCCGGATGCGCTCCACCGCGTAGACCTCGGTTGCCACCTGCGACAACACCGCGGCCTGATAGCCGCAGCCCGCACCAACCTCGAGCGTGCGCCCGAGTTCGCGGCCGGCGCGCAACAATTCGATCATGCGCGCAACGACAAAGGGCTGTGAAATCGTCTGCTGAAAGCCTATCGGCAGCGGCGTGTCGTCGTAGGCGCTGAAGGCGAGCCCTTCCTCGACGAACTGGTGGCGCGGCACTGCCTGCATCGCCGCAAGGACCCGCTGATCACGGACACCCTGGGTGCGAAGGCGCTCGACCATGCGCGCCCGCGCGCGCGCGGCCTGCCCGGCATCGGCGCTGCGTACGCTCACTGCCTGAGCCAGTCGTCGACCGGGCCGATCAGCCCGGTATGCGTGAGGTCGAGTTGCAGGGGAGTGACCGAGACGAAACCGTTCGCCACGGCGTGGAAGTCCGTCCCCTCGCCGGCGTCGGCGGCGCCACCGGCAGCTCCCACCCAGTAAACGGTCTCGTTGCGCGGGGTCACGCTGCGCACCACCGGCTCCGCCTTGTGGCGCTTGCCCAGGCGGGTGACACGCACGCCTTGCAGCCGTTCGTAGGCGACGTCGGGCACATTCACATTGAGCAGCACCGGCTGCCGGAACGGCATGCGCATGAACCGCTCGGCCAGATCCTTGGCGACGAGCGCTGCCGCGGTGAAATCCGCGGCAGACTTGCTCACCAGCGACACCGCCATCGACGGCACGCCGAGCAGGAAACCCTCGGTCGCAGCGGCGACAGTGCCGGAATAGACGGTGTCGTCACCCATGTTTGCGCCGTGATTCACGCCCGACACCACCATGTCGGGCAGGTGATCGAGCATGCCGGTGACGGCGAGGTGCACGCAGTCGGTCGGTGTGCCATTGACGTGGTAGAAGCCATTGGCCGTGCGCCGGAGCGAGAGCGGACGATCCAGCGTGAGCGAATTGCTCGCCCCACTGCGGTCGCGCTCGGGCGCGACGACGGTTACCTCGCCGATCGTGCCGAGAGCCTCGGCGAGCGCGGCAATGCCGGGAGCGAAATAGCCATCGTCGTTACTGACCAGAATGCGCATCTTGGATCCGTACAGAGTGCCGGCCTCAAAGCGGCCGGTATCGACCGCGGAGGGGCAGTCGGCGCAAAATCTTAGCACAGCCGCCGACCGTGATCGGGCAGGGTCGGCAAACAAAAAAACCGGCCATGGCCGGTATTATGATTGGTCGGGGCGGTGGGATTCGAACTCACGACCCCTTGCACCCCATGCAAGTGCGCTACCAGGCTGCGCTACGCCCCGACACAAGCGCGCATTATAGCAGGGAGATTTTGGATTGCCAGCTTTTCGATCCCTGGCGAATCGCATCGATCAACGGCGCAATTCGGCGAGCAAATCGCTAATCTCGCCGCGCAACTCGGCGACGATCGCCTTGTAGCGTTCGACTTCCACTGCGTCTTCGTTTTGCTGGATGGCGCTCTCGCCCAGGCGGTTGCGGGCACCCGATATGGTGAAGCCTTCCTGATACAGCAGCTCGCGGATCCGACGGATCAACAACACCTCGTGGTGCTGGTAGTAGCGCCGGTTGCCCCGCCGCTTGACCGGCTTGAGCTGGGTGAATTCCTGCTCCCAGTAACGCAGCACGTGCGGTTTCACGCCGCACAGTTCGCTCACTTCACCGATCGTGAAGTAACGCTTCGCCGGAATCGGCGGCAGGGATTCGGTGTGGATATCAGGGTTGCTTGCTTGCATCGCTGAGTTGCTCCACCGCGGCCTTCAGTTTCTGGCTGGCGTGAAAAGTGACCACGCGTCGCGCGGTGATCGGAATTTCCTCGCCCGTCTTCGGATTGCGGCCCGGACGCTGGGGCTTGTCGCGCAGCTGGAAGTTGCCGAACCCGGAGAGCTTGACCGTGTCGCCGCGCTCCAGTGCCGTCCGGATTTCCTCGAAGAAGCCTTCGACCATGTCCTTGGCTTCGCGCTTGTTGAGCCCAACCTGATCGAACAGAAGATCGGCCAGTTCCGCTTTGGTCAGGGTCATGTCACTCTCCCGATCCGCGCAGGCGCGCTCCGAGAACATCCTCGGCGTGTCGGACCAGCGAAGCGACCGCGGCCTCGACCTCCGCGTCTTCGAGCGTGCGATGAGTATCTTGCATCAAAACCCTGAAAGCAAGGCTCTTCTTGTCCGGGTCGATGCCCTTGCCATGATAGACATCGAACAGCGAGATTCCCCGCACGACGGCGGGCGCGGCGCCACGCAACTGCTCCAGGACATGTGCCGCGGAAACATCATGGGTGACCACGAGCGCGACGTCGCGGGTTACCGCCGGCATGCGGGAAATTTCCGCGTATGTGGGCAGACCGGCGCCGAGTGCGGCATCGAGTTCGATCTCGAACACGACCGGTGCGCTACCCAGATCGTAGCGTTGCACCCAGATGGGGTGGAGTTCGCCGACGATACCGATGTGGTGGCCATCGAGCTTCACCGCCGCTGCACGCCCGGGGTGCAAGGCGGGATGCGACAAGGGCTCGAAACCGAGCGCGTTTGGGGCGAACAAGGCCTCGAGGTCACCTTTGACGTCGTAGAAATCCACCGTCCGCGCACGTGCGCCCCATTGCTCCGGGAGAGCCGAGCCGGCGGCGAGGGCGGCCACCCGCATCGGCTGATGAAAGCCTGCAACCGGATCGCCGCCCGCCTTGCGCTCGAAGCAGCCGCCCACTTCGAACACGCGCACGCGATCGATCTGGCGATTGCGGTTGGTGGCGAGGTTTGCCGCCAGGCCGGGAATCAGACTCGATCGCATGACACTGAGCTGACTTGCGATCGGGTTTGCGAGCCGGATCGGATCTTCGTTGGCGCAGAAGTCACGCTCCCAGGCCTCTTCGACGAATGCGAAGTTGACCACCTCCTGATAACCGAGCGCGGCGGCGCGGTGGCGCACATCCCATACCGTGTGCCGATCCTCGCTGTCGTCGAGCATCATCAGCGTCCCCTGCGGCGCCACAGCGGGGATGTTGTCGTAACCGTGCAGCCGGGCGAGCTCTTCGATCAGATCTTCCTCGATCTCGATATCGAAACGGAACGACGGCGGCGTGACGAGGAAGTCATCGCCCTCTTGTGCAACGCCGAGATGCACCCGCTCCAGCAGCGCACGCATGCCCTGATCATCGAGGGCGATCCCGAGCAGACGACGCGCTCGCGCCGGGCGCAGGCGGACCGGATCGCGTGCAGGCAGGTGGGCAAGCGACTCCGCTTGCTCGATCGGCCCCGCCTGGCCGCCGCAGGTGTCGAGGATGAGTTGCGTGGCGTGCTCGAGCGCTGTCACCGCGAGGTCGAAATCCACCCCGCGCTCGAAGCGGTGTGACGCATCGGAACTGAAGCCGTAGCTGCGCGCCCGCCCTGCAATCGCGTCAGGGGCGAAGAAAGCGCTCTCGAGAAAGACCTCGGTCGTCTCCAGCGTGATACCGGAATCCTCGCCGCCCATCACCCCGGCCAGCGCAAGGGCGCGTGCCTCGTCGGCAATCAGCAGGGTATCGACGGTCGGGGTCACCGTTTGTTCGTTCAACAGCAGCACCTGCTCGCCCGCACGCGGAAAGCGCACGTGAATCGCGCCGCTGAGCCTGGTGTTGTCGAAGGCATGGAGCGGCTGCCCGAGCTCGAGCATGACGTAGTTGGTGATATCGACCAGGGCGCTGATGGCGCGGATGCCACTGCGCTGCAGACGCTGTTTTACCCAGTCGGGCGTCGGCGCCTTGGCGTCGACGCCGTGAAGAATGCGGCCGCAGTATCGCGGGCAGGCCGCCGGCGCGTCGAGCACGATGGGGCGGCGGGCGTCGATCGTCGGCGCCACGGCCACGATCGGTGGCACGACCAGCGGTGCTCCGGTGAGTGCGGCCACCTCGCGCGCAACCCCGGTGAGGCTCAGGCAGTCGGCCCGATTGGGCGTCAGCTTGATCGTGAACAGGGTGTCGTCGAGCCCCAGATATTCGCGGATGTCGGTGCCCACGGGGGCGTCTTCGGGGAGCGCGAGCAGGCCTGCGTGATCTTCCGAGAGGCCGAGTTCGCGTGCCGAGCACAGCATGCCGAAAGACTCGATGCCACGCAGCTTGGCCGCCTTGATCGCGAAGTCGCCGGGCAGCACCGCGCCCACCTTGGCGCACGGGACCTTCATGCCGGCGGCGGCATTGGGGGCGCCACAGACGATCTGCAACAATTCGGCGCTACCTGCATCGACCCTGCAAAGGCGCAGCTTGTCGGCGTTCGGGTGCGGCGCCGCTTCGACGATCTCGGCGACGACGATACCGGTAAAGGCCGGCGCCGCCGGCTCGGCCTCTTCCACCTCGAGACCGGCCATCGTCAGCAGATGGCCGAGTCCGGCGCTATCGAGTTGCGGATCGACGAAGGTCCGCAGCCACTGTTCGGAGAATTGCATGATTCGGATACCTGAATGGGCTTGGCTTTGTGGGCTTGCCGTGTGGGTCCTGCAGGGTTCGCCCTATCGGAACTGGGACAGGAAGCGCAGATCGCCCTCGAAGAACAGGCGCAGATCGTTCACACCGTAGCGCAGCATCGTCAATCGGTCCGGCCCCATGCCGAATGCGAAGCCGGTATAACGCTCAGGATCGATACCGCCGAAACGCAGCACGTTCGGATGCACCATGCCGCAGCCGGCGATTTCCAGCCAGCGGCCTTCGAGCGCACCGCTCATGAAGGCGACATCGATTTCCGCCGAGGGCTCGGTGAAGGGGAAGAACGAGGGACGGAAGCGCACCTGCAGGTCTTCGGTCTCGAAGAACTTGCGCAGGAAGTCCGCGATCACGCCCTTGAGGTCGGCAAAGCTCACCCGCTCGCCCACCCACAGGCCTTCGACCTGGTGGAACATGGGTGAATGGGTGGCATCGGAATCGACACGATAGACCCGGCCCGGCGCAATCAGGCGCAGTTCGGGCATCGTCCCGCGGTCCTTGTGCCGTTCGACGTGCGCCCGCATCGCGCGGATCTGAACCGGGCTGGTGTGCGTGCGCAGCAAGACGTCGTCGCGACCTTCGAGATAGAAGGTGTCGTGCATCGATCGCGCCGGATGGTTCTCCGGCGTATTGAGCGCGGTGAAATTGTGCCAGTCGGTCTCGATCTCCGGGCCGTCAGCGACGACAAAGCCGATCGAGCGGAACAAGGCTTCGATGCGCTCGAGCGTGCGGCTTACCGGGTGCAGCCCGCCCAGGGCATTGCCACGACCGGGCAGGGTCACATCCAGCGCCTCGGCTGCGAGCTGCGCCAGCAGCGCGGCCTCGCGCAGCCCCAGGCGACGCGCTTCGAGCGCGGCCTCGATCGCGAGCTTGGCGCGATTGATCGCCGCTCCGGCATCGCGGCGCTCGTCGGGCGCGAGTTTGCCGAGAGCCTTCAGCCGCTCGGTGAGCGAGCCGCTCTTGCCGAGGTAGCGCGCCTTGGCCTGTTCGAGCTGGTTGCCGTCTGCGGCCGCAGCAAAGTCGGTCTCGGCCTGTTGAACAAGTTGATCCAGGTGGTCCATTTGACTTGCTATCCGGGGAATCAGAAAAAAAAAGGAGGCCAGGCCTCCTTTTTTCGGGCTGCGATCTATTACGCAGCGAGTTTGGCCCGGGCCTGTTCGGCAATCGCCGCAAACGCCGGCTTGTCAAACACGGCCAGATCGGCCAGGACCTTGCGGTCGACTTCGATCGCGGCCTTCTTCAGACCGTTCATGAACGTGCTGTAGGTCAGGCCGAGTTCGCGGGCGGCTGCGTTGATACGGGCGATCCACAGCGCGCGGAACTGGCGCTTGCGCTGACGACGGTCGCGGTAAGCGTACTGGCCGGCCTTCATCACCGCCTGTTTGGCGATGCGATATACGTTCTTGCGGCGGCCGCGGTAACCCTTGGCCTGGACGAGAACCTTCTTGTGACGTGCGCGGGCGGTTACACCACGTTTAACTCTGGGCATG
>JBFGZP010000002.1:0-33281 GCA_041586695.1 Thauera sp. | reverse complement strand
TGTGAGCAGGGCGTGACGATGCTGCGCGCCCGGTAGCCGCGTCCGCTACGCCGCCCCGAGCACATCCGGGCCGGTAGCGCGCGGCTCGCGCATCCCGGTGGATTCTTCGGCGGCGAAATCCCTCTCCCGTTGTGATGCCTGCCGAAGGCCCCTTGACCCATCGGTCGTTTCCGACCGGTGGGTTTTTTCTGCGGCCCGATGCGGACACTGCAGGTTTGTCTTGCCTTCCGGCCCTTGTCGGTCTATTCTGATACTGAAATACAAAATCTGTGCAGAGAATAAAGTCCGCCCGACAGAGGCGTTCCCCTTTCGCAGGAGGAGACATCATGGTTCTCAGGATGCTTGGAATGGCTGCCGTGGCGGGCGCACTCTTCGCCGTTACCGACGGCACGGTCGTGACGCGTGCTGCCAATGGGGGGGAGACTTGCCATGCGGGGTGGTTGTGCAGCGAGGTGGTTCCGCCCGAATATCGGCGCTACGAATATCTGCATGCAGAGAAGACGACGCACCACTTCTTCGCGATGATGGTCGACTATCGCTGACGAGGGAGTCTCCCCGCCCCCGACGGGTTGCGACCCACCGGAATCGGGTGGTGTGCTTGTGCGGGATCCTGTATCGGGGCCGTGGAAACGGCAGTTGCTAGGCTTCCGCGATGTAACGATGGGTGTGTGAAGTGCCGTCGGCGGTGAGTGCCTCGAGTCGCTGTTCGAGTTCGCGGTCGCGACGCGTCACCCGGTCCCGCTGGCGCAGGTAGTCGAGCCAGGAGGCCACGAGGAAGCGTTCGGCGTAGTGGTCGGTCCTTTCGAGGTCCTTGTAGAGCCGCCATGCGATCGCGCCGTTTCGCTTGCGTGCGAGCCCGAGTTCGCGGGCCGCGCGCATGAACTCCCCCTGTCGTTCGGCGGAAACCCGGTACCTGACCTCCACCGCGACCGGCCCGTCGCCGTGTTCGACGGGGCTCGCCGACGGCCCGGGCTCGGCCGTCTCGGCGACACTGAAATCCGATTCCGTGCCCAATTGCAACCGCGCCCGTCCGGTCAGCAACAGTCCGGCCGCGATCGACGCAGCGGCGATCCAGAGGCTCGCCTGAACGCCCATCTGTTCAGCGATCGCGCCCCACAGCACACCTCCGGCGGCCATCGCTCCCATGATGACGAGCAGATAGACCGACGCCACCCGTGCCCGCACCCATGCCGCGGCGGAGGTCTGGATGACGGTTCCGGTGGTGGTGTTGACCGCCATCCACGCCATCCCGCCGAGCATCAGGAGCGCGCACATGGCGGCGGTGTTCGAGACGAATGGAATCAGTGCCGTCACGGCCATGAATGCCAGACCGCCGCACGTTACGATGCGGCGCAAGGAAAAGTGACGATAGAGGCGCGTGACCTGAAGTGCGGCAAGTACCGCACCGACGCCCAGGCTGCCGAGCAGCAGGCCGAATCCACCGGCGCCAAGCCCGAGCTGATCGCGCGCAACCAGCGGGAGCAGGGCCCAGATCGCGCTGCCTGCGGTAACGAAAACGAAGACCAGGCGCAGCACGAGACGCAATTGCGCGGAGTGACGCATGTAGCGGACCCCGCTGCGGATGCCGGCCCACATGCGCTCGGGCGGCAGGCTGGGCCGGGCGGCCGAGCGGGGGAGCGCCCGCAGCAGCACCATGGCGAACACGAAACCGATCGACACCACCAGAAACAGGGTCGGCGTGCCGCTCAGCGCGATCAGCGCGCCGGCCACCGCTGGGCCCACGACGCGCGCGATGTTGGGCGTTACGGTCGACAGCGCGATCGCGGCCGGCACCTGCCCCTTGGGGGCGCTGTCGATGTTCGATGCGACCCACGCGGCCATGCCGAATGCGTTGCTGCTGCCAAGGGCGAAGGTGAGCGCGAGCAGCATCCAGGCACCGAGCCCGCCGATCAGCGAGTACGCGGTGAGAATGGATGCGAAGGCCAGCGAGCAGGACTGGGTGATGAGCAGGAAGCGCCTGCGGTCGATCAGATCGGCAAGCACGCCGCTCGGCAGCCCGAGCATGAAGACCGGCAAGGCCATCGCCGTCTGCACGAGTGAGACCATCAGCGGGGAGCCGGGCTCCAGCTCGGTCATCATCCAGGCTGCGCCGATGTTCTGCATCCACATCGACAGATTTACCACGAGCGCGGCGACCCAAAGCGCGCGGAAAGGCGGGTGGCGCAAAGGTTCCCAGGCGCTGGTGTCGCTCATCGGCGCGTGTCGGGGCCGGTTCGCCGTCCGGCTCCGGTCGGCCGCCGTCGAGGCCATCGCCGCGTCGTGTTCACTGACCGACCGAGCCCATCGGGCTCAGCGTCTTGTGAAGGTTTGCGATGCGCGAATAGAGCCGCCGATAGGTCTCGCGCTCGCCGCGCTTGAAGCGCGGATCGCCGTTGCTGTCGAAGGCCGTGACGATCTCCTGCCAGTCCTTCCGCTCGAGGTGCTCGCGCGCGCCGGGAATGATCTTCTGTTCCTCGGTGGCGATGTGCCTGAGCTGGCCGGTTGCGAACGCGTCGACGGCGTCGGCGAGTTCCTTTGCCGTGATGTCGGGTGCCGCGACGTAGCGTTCGAGCACCGCGCGCAGGGCCGTCAGATGACCGTCGGCCTCGACGTGCTGGCGCTCGAGGTCGGCGATGACCGGGTCGAGCGACGAGGTGCGGCGCTTCAGCGCGGCGAAGAGGTACGTGTCTTCCTTCGGATGGTGCAGCTTGGCCGGGAAGTCGGCGAGGTAGGTGATCATCGCGTCGAGCAGTGCGGTGTCGGCCGGCTTGCCCTCGCGAACACTGCCGGCGAGCATTCTCATGCCGTAGGACACGACGGCAATCGAGCGGTGCTCGTCCTTCATGATCGCGCAGACCTTGGTCATCGCCGGATTCGGGTCATTCTTCTCGACCGACGATACCAGCACCGGGATCCGGCTCCCCGCCAGCACCTTGAGGGTTTCCGAGCCCAGCAGCACGCCACCGACGCTGCGCGGGCCGTGTGAGGCCATGAAGATGAGATCGCAGCACAGTTCCTCGGCGGCGGCGAGGATCGCCGCATGCGGACGGTTGCTCCGGCGACTCACGCACTGGCAGTCAATATCGGCGGCGCGGGCCGAAACCTCGGCCTTGGCGAGGATCTCGCGCGAGCGCCCGCCGAAGTCGTCCTGGTAGAGCGCGGGGTCGAGGAGGTGGATCAGTGCGCCGTCGTCGGTCAGCGATGCACTCGCATCGGGGTCCGCAAAGAAGAAGGTTATGCGGGCACCAAGGCTGCGGGCGAACAGCACCGCCTGCGAGATCGTCTGGCTTGCGAGATGGGTGCCGTCGGTGGGAACGAGGATATGGCTGTACATCTCGGGCTCCGTGGGATGGAAGCGATCATTCGGTCGGGGTCGATGCGCTTCGTGAGGCCTTGCGCGGCCGGCGCCGCGACGGCGACTGCATTGCCGCAGCAGGCAATGGCCGGTACGCGCGGCGGACTCATGATTGGCGTTTCGCGGCAAGCACCTCCGGGTCGAAGATCTCTTCCGGCGTGCGGACGCTGGCGCCGAGAATCGGCCCGACAAGTTCGTGTCCCCATACCGAGAGCTTTTCGGGGTTGAGCTCGAAGCCATCGTCGTGCCACGGTTCGAGTTCGGCGATACACTCGATCGCGAAATCCGATGGGGTGAAGTGATAGAAGGACATGTGTGGATCCTGCGCGTGCTGGCCCA
This sequence comes from Thauera sp., assembly GCA_041586695.1. GTDB lineage: Bacteria > Pseudomonadota > Gammaproteobacteria > Burkholderiales > Rhodocyclaceae > Thauera. Next base: position 29,587 of record JBFGZP010000002.1, on the reverse strand, counting down.
GGGTCATCATCATCTGCAGGCCCTTTTTCCGGACCAGGTCGTAAGTCTCGCCGACGTCGCGGACGGTGCGCACGACGAGTCCGATGTGCTGCACCCCCGCCTTGCCCGGACCGAAGCCATAGGCGATGTCGTGGCTGGTCTGGTCGTTGAGCTTGGAGCGGAAGAAACCGGTCTTGCCCTTGCCCGCGCCCGATCCATACCAGTGCATGCCCATGATGCCGGTGAGAAAGTGCTCCAGCTCGGGCGTGTACTCGGGTGTGATGACCACGATGTGACCGAGGCCGCGCGCGCCGCAGACGAAGCCGCCGTGGGGGCGACCCGGCCTGAACGAGCGCGGCATCCATTTCTGGGCGTAGAAGAGCTCATGCTGGTAGCCGACCGGGTCGCGGAAGCGGATGAGTTCCTTGACTCCGCGCTTGGCGCACAGGTCAGCATCGCCTTCGACGACCGCAACGCCGTGCGCGCGGAAGCGTTCGACCGCGGCGCGAAACTCCAGCTTTCCCTTGGCTTCCCACCCGATGTAGGCGAGGCGGTCGATCTTGCCCGGATGGAAGGCGATCCGGTGGCGCCGGTCGTCCATTCGGAAATAGAGCGACTCGGGGTCCTCCTCGGGCGAGCGGCCGATTTCGAAGCCCATTACTTCCGGGCCGTATTCGCGCCAGGCATCCAGGTGCGCCGATTCGAACCCAAGGTAGCCGATGCCGATGATGTCCATGTGTCTTCCTCCTGTTTCTTGCGACCTGCGCACGCGGTTTCGACCGCGATTCGGCCAGTTTGCGGTCGGGTCCGCAAACACGCGGGTCCGTCCATCGCTGTTGTCGGGTGACGCTACGCTGAAGAGCCTGCCTAGACGGCGAGAAGCCCGCCGTCGATGACGAGGTCGGAACCGGTCATGAATGCCGCTTCGTCCGACGCCACATAAATGGCCAGGGATACGACCTCCGCCGGCTCGCCGGGACGGTCCTGAAGGACGCCGTCGAGCAGCGCGCGGCGGGTGACCGGGTTGTCGACGAAGGCCGCCGTGCCCGGGGTCTTCACGAAGCCCGGGCTGATGCTGACCGCACGGATGCCCACCGCTGCGCCTTCTACCGCGAGCTGGCGGGTAAAGGAAACGACTGCACCCTTGGCTGCTGCATGTGCGCTGATGCCGGCAACCTTTGAGCCGCCCCAGGCCGCCGTCGAGGCGATGTTGATGATCACACCGCCCCGCTCCGCGAGGTGATTCCAGGCGTACTTGGTGGTGAAGAAGATCAGGTCGATCTCGTTGCGGATGGTGTAGTGCCAGTCCTCGATCGACATCTCGGCCACTGGCGCGAAGCGCGCCGCCGAAGCATTGTTGTAGAGGATGTCGATACGCCCGAAGCGGCGGGCTGCGGTGTCCACCCATGCCTTCGCCTGCTCGTGATCGCCGAGGTCGATCGGTGCGGTGCCGTGCATTTCGAGGCCTTCGGCTTCGAGCAATCGGCCGGTTTCGCGATGCGATGCACCGTCCACATCACAGCCCACCACGATTGCCCCCTCACGCGCGAAATGCAGCGCGGCGACACGCCCCTGGCCGCCACCGGTGCCGGTGATCAGGGCTACTTTTCCTTCCAGCCGCTTCATTGTCTGTCCCCCGAATTCCCTGTGTTGATTCGCCCGTGGCATCTCGTCGCGGGATCGCCGCGACCCCGCTCAGGGCGACGCAAACGGGGCCTGCGCAGGCCCCGCGACCGGCCCTCAGGTGGGCGGGGCTTCGACGCGGATTGCCTCGGCCGGACAGGCTGCGCAACCTTCGATGGCTGCCTCTTCCTGGCCCGCGGGCACGAACTCGCTCTCGAGGAAGACGATGCCGTCGCCGTCCAGCTTGTACACATCGGGGCATAAGGCGGCGCAGAGTCCGTATCCGCAGCAGCGGCTGCGATCGACAAAAACCTTGTGAAGCTTTTCGTTCTGTTCGCTCATGACGTGTCTCCTCTCGTGCGCGCGGTCTTCGCGGTCTGTGAACAGATTATGCACACAAAACGAAAAAATGTGCAATTAATGATCGAGGCGGAGAATCGAGGCAGTCGATGCCGATGCGACCGGCGGCGAGTCAACGCCGAATGCTGGCTCAGAACAGCAGGTTCGACAGCTTCTCCGCGAGCCTGCGTATTTCGACGCCGAGATTCTCCACCTCTTCGCCGATGTACTGGCCGCGAAACATCACCGCCGACACGGTGAAGCGGATGGCGGCACCGCGTTCCCGGATCGGCGCGGCGATCGCCATGATCCCGGCCGAAAAATAGCCGTCGTCTACCGCCCAGCCCTTCTCCTTAGTCTTCCGGACCTGCTGGACGTATTCGTCGAACTCCAGCGGACGCGCCCAGCGAATCCGGTCGAAGACCGATCGCATCGCGGATTCGTCGAGGCCCATGTCGGCGGCGAACAGTCTGCCGCTGGCACCCATGAGGACGGGCAGGCGCTGACCGATCGCCATGTCGATGCGCAGATCGGTGGGGCTGGACTCCGAACTGACCAGCACGATCCGGTCGTTTCCCATCTGCCGCCACAGGGTGACGGTGACGTGGAAGCGGGAGGCGAAATCCTGCATCAGCGGACGCGCGACATCGAGGCGATGTCCCTGGGTCACGAGGTGACCGACCAGCCTCGCCAGACCAAGTCCAGTGGTGTATGTCTTCGACAGCGGGTCGAAGTCGATCATCTCCTCGGCCGCCAGTGTCCGCAGAATGTTGAAGCAGGTGCTGGGATTGATCGACAAGTGGCGGGCGATGTCGGCCGAGCGCTCCGGCGTTCCGGCTTCGGTCAGGTATCGGAGGATCCGAACCGCGTTGACGACGGGCTTCACCACCACGCCGTGCGATGACCGCGCCGACGCCTCATCCTCTTGATCGGGCTTCATCCTTGCTCTCCAAATTCGATTGCGGGCCGGCCACGGGGTTGTGGCGCATTGCGTTCGGGCCTGTCCGCGCTGGTCGGCAGGGCCGGGCCAGGCGCACCGCCCAGAAGCTAAATCGCAACACAGAATATAATTCTGGTAAGAGAATACTATGCAAGGGAAGAGAAAGTCGACCGGAAGGAGAACGGCCCGGTGGCCGTAATGCCGGGTGAGCCGGGCCGGGCAGGGTCAGCGCTTGTAGTAGCCGACCGCGACGATATGCTCGCCGACGACTTCGAACAGCGTGTGCTTTGATTCGATGGAGCGCGTCAGCGGGTTCTTCCACAGGTATTCGAGTTCGCCGCGCGGTCGATCTGCGGCCTGCTCCAGCATGCTGCGGACGATGGGCGTGCCCGCTCGGTCCTTCAGATCCCGCCCGTCGGCTCCGATCAGGCGCGGCATGGCGCCGTGAGCGACGAAGCGGCCGGTCTTTCGATCGATCACGAAGACGTACAGATCGTCCTGAACGAAGCGTCCGTCGAGCCGGTTGAATTCCGCGAGTGCGCTGGCTGGCGAGACCTTCATCGCCGCGACCGCCTGCTCGAGAAATGCCTTTGCCTGATCCGGCGGCGAGCGGGTGATGTAGTAGCCGACCGCGACGACGCGGTCGCCGACTTTCTTGAAGAAGGCGTGCTTGCGCTGGATCGTGTTTTCCGCCCAGTTGACCCAGCGGTACTCGACCTCGCCACCGCCCTCGGTGCGCGCCTTGCCGAGCATCTCCGCGAAGAAGGGCTTGCCCGCGACGTCGCGCATTTCGGCGACGTTCCGCCCGATCAGCGTCGCCGAGGAGCCTCCGCTGGTGAGCAGGGTGCCGTCGGTATCGAGCACGTATACATAGAGTTCGCCGTCGGTGAATTCGCCTTGCCGGCCGAAATCCGCGAGCGCCTTGTCGCCGATCGCACGAATTCGGGCAAGCGCCTTTTCCAGCAGGGCGCGCGCGCGCGAGGCATCGTCCGTCGCCGCGGTCACGGCGGTCTCGGCACCGGGCATCGGCTCGGCCGCGAGTGCCGGTGCGATCCCGGCGAGCATCATCAACATCAATCCCGTTGCAAGCTGTCTCATCGAATTCTTCCTCCTGAGCCCGTCGTTCATTCGCGGCAAATTGTACGAATCTGTCGGACTCCGTAAATGCAAAGGCCCGGACGTCATTCCCGGACCAGGAGCAGGCTGCCGCCGAGCGGTCCGCCGCCGGCCGCAACCACCGATACCTGGTGCGGCGCTATCTGCCGTTCGCCGGCACGCCCCCACAGTTGCGTGCAGGCCTCGTGAACGTAGCCCAGGCCGTGGGTTCGCCCGCCCGAGAGCTGGCCGCCGTTGGTGTTGATGGGCAGTTCGCCGTCGCGGGCGATGCGACGCCCGCCCTCTACAAAGGGGCCGCTCTCGCCGCGCGGGCATAGTCCGAGCGCCTCGAGCCAGATCATCGTGAGAATCGAGAAGCCGTCGTAGAGGTGAGCCGAGCCGACATCCGCGGGCTTGAAGTCTGTGCGCGACCACATCATCTCGCCGACGTCGCGGGCCGCCGTGGCGGTGAGGTCGATCTGGTCCCACGACCAGGGCTGGTGCAGCGCCGCACCGATCGCCTCGATGCGCACGGGCCGATTCGGGCCGGTTCTGGCCGCGTCGGCGCGCGACAGGATGATCGCCGTGGAGCCATCGCAATGGACGTCGCAGTCGAGCATGCGTAGGGGCGTCGAGATCATCCGCGAGGCCATATAGTCGTCGAGTGTGAGCGGCGTGCGGTAGATCGCCTTCGGGTTCAGTGCGGCGTTTGCGCGGCAGGTCAGCGCGATCTGTGCAAGCTGTTCCGGCGTGGTGCCATATTCGTGGAAGTGACGCTGGGCGTAGAGCGCCATCAGATTGATCGCGGACAGAACATTGAACGGGGTGTACCACTGCCAGAAGAAGCTGCTGTCGCGGCCGACGGTCTTGTTTGTCAGTGCGCTGGCGGCCTTGTCGGTCCGGCGGCGGCTTGCTTCGGTGATGGTGCGGAAAACCAGTACGTGGCGGCACAGTCCGGCGGCAATCGCCATCGCGCCGTTGATGACGCCGGCGAGCGGACCGGGACCCTCGTACCCGCCGCCGTACCAGTTGACCTTGAGCCCGAGCGTGCCGATCAGCGCATTCGGGCCGACCGGCGAGAAGGCGTCGCCGTTGTTGTTGTCGCCCGGCCAGCACGCCACGCCGTCGATGTCCGCGCGCGTGAGCCCAGCGTCGGCAATCGCCTCGAGGCAGGCATCCAGGGTGAGCCGCATCGCCGACTTCGCGACCGGGCGCCCGACTTCGGACTGGCCGACGCCGGTGATCGAGACGTCCTTTTCAAAGATCCGGTCGAACATCATGCGTCCTTCTCGAAGAGGGGGAGCCACACGTCCTGGTGCTGCTCGAAATGCACCTTGACGGGCAGGCCGACATGCACCGCCTCGGGCGACAGGCCGACGATGTTGGTGACGAAACGCAGGCCTGCCTGCTCGACGAGCTCTACGATCGCAACGACATAGGGTTCCGCGAGGTCGGGCCGCCACGCCTGGTGATTGATCGTGTAGCTCAGAACCCTGGCCTTGCCCGAGACGGGCGCGGGTGCGACCTCGAAGCTTCCGCAATGGGGGCAGATCGGCGCCGGCGGATGAAAGAAGCGCGCGCATGGCGTGCACCGATGAATCTGCAGCCGACCCTGCGCGCCACCCTGCCAGAAGGCGGCGTTGTCGGCAGTGAGGGCGGGTAGTTTTCTGCTCATGCGATGGGCGCTCCCGGCGATTGACATCTGGTCAGGACTAATTCTACACGTAGATATAGACAGAATACTAAAAAGTGTCTAAAGTTGGTTCATCGATATGCCCCCGTTAACGTAGCTTGTCCGAGGGCCTTCACAAGGAACCTGAGCACATGAGTTCTCGACTAGACGCCCGCAGTATCGTCGTTACCGGCGGATTCGGCGCACTCGGCCGTGCCGTCGCGGCACGCCTGATCGAAGAAGGCGCGCGCGTCGCACTACTGGATCGGGCGAAGGATCCCGGCCGCGGCCTGCCCGCAGGTGTTGCGCTCGCGCTCGGCGAAGTCGACCTGAGCGATGAAGCGGCCTGCGTCGCGGCCTGCGCCAGGGTGCGCGAGGCGCTCGGGACGATCGACGGCATCGTCAATGTGGCGGGCGGCTTCGCCTGGGAGACGATCGAGGACGGTGCGCTCGAGACCTGGGACCGCATGTACGCGATGAACGTGCGCACCGCGGTAGCAAGCTGCCGCGCCGCCTTGCCACATCTGCCCGCGGGTGGGGCAGGGCGGATCGTCAACGTGGGTGCGCTGGCGGCGCAAAGGGCCGGCCCGGGCATGGCGGCCTACGCCGCGTCCAAGGCCGGCGTCGCCCGTCTGACCGAGGCGCTCGCAGAAGAGCTGAAGGACCGCGGCGTCACGGTCAACGCCGTGCTGCCCAGCATCATCGATACCCCGACGAACCGCGTCGACATGCCGGATGCAGAGGTGGACCGCTGGGTGACGCCGGAGAAGCTCGCCGCGGTGATCGCCTTCCTGCTCTCAGACGACGCATCCGCGGTGACCGGAGCCTGCGTGCCGGTGAGCGGCAGGGTGTAGGCGTCGTTCCGGCAGCGCCCGCAGCACACGCTGCAACCGAACACGAGAGGGTCTGCCCGCAAGGCTGCGGGACCGGCCCCGGAACAGGAGACAGGACATGCGACTGGTTACCTATCGTGACGCACAGGGGCATCAGCGTGCTGGCGCGCTGATCGACTCGGATCAGGCCATCGTCGATCTCGCCTCGGCGTGCGAGGCTTTGGCGGGCCGGGCATCGCCCCAGTTCGCGAGCGTGCTCGCCCTGGTCGAAGCCGGCGAGGAGGCGCTCGCGACGGCGCGCAGCCTGGTTGCAAAGGCCCCGTCGGGAGCGGTCATCGCGCGGGATGCCGTGAAGCTTCTTGCGCCGATCCAGCCGCCGCCGCAGATGCGTGATTGTTCGTGCTTCGAGCTACATCTTCGGCAGAGCTTTGCCGCCGCCCGCCGCGCCCGCGCGGCCAGGCTGCCGAATCCGGAGGAGGCGCTGCGGCAGATGAACACCCGCGCCGACGATCGTGTGATCGATACCTTCAACCGTCAGCCGATCTACTACAAGTGCAATCGCTTCGCGGTGATCGGCGCCGACGAAGACGTGATCTGGCCGTCCTACAGCAAGGCGATGGATTTCGAGCTGGAATTTGCCTGCTACATCGGCCGCAAGGCGAAGGACGTGCCGCGTGAAATGGCGCGCGAGTACATCGTGGGCTACACCATCTTCAATGACATGAGCGCGCGCGATGCGCAAGCGCTCGAGATGCCCGGCATGCTCGGCCCTGCCAAGAGCAAGGACTTCGACACCGGCAACGTGATGGGGCCCTGCCTCGTCACTGCCGACGAATTACCCGATCCCTACGACCTCGCGATGATCGCGCGGGTCAATGGCGAAGAGTGGGGCAGGGGCACGACCCGTGACATGCGCTGGACCTTCGATGACCTGATCGCCCATATCTCGCGCTCCGAGACGCTTCATCCGGGCGAGGTCCTCGGCTCCGGCACGGTCGGCAACGGTTGCGGGCTCGAGCAGCTGCGTTACCTCAAGCCCGACGACGTGATCGAACTCGAGGTCGAAGGGATCGGCGTGCTGCGCACCAGGGTAACGAAGCCGACCGGCTCCGCCGGCGATCGGCAGGCGCGCTCATGAGCTGCGGGCCCGCGCTGGCGATTGATCGCCCGCCGGCGACGAACCCACCTGCCTCCGAAGCAGGGCGTGTTGCCGCGCTCCGACGGCTGATCCGGTCAGGCGTCGATCAGAATTGGCCGTGAGGCCCGGAATTGAAAAGCGTCCTTCGGGACGACCCCGACTCCAAAGGAGAAGAGCATGTTGAACAAGACGAACTACACGCTGGCAGACGGCACCTGTCTTTCCGATCTCCTGCGTGTGCAGACTCGGGAAGTCCAGATGCGGGCCTTGTCCGACCCCGAGGTCTATGAGCTGGAGATGGACCGGGTTTTCGGCAAGACCTGGCTGCTGCTGGGGCACGAGTCCGAGGTGCCCGAATCCGGCGATTTCGTGGTCCGCGACATGGGCTCGGACTCAGTGATCGTGGCACGCGGCAAGGACGGCAAGATCCACGTTTCGCTCAACGTCTGTCCCCACCGGGGAATGCGGGTCTCGACCCTGGATGCAGGCAACACCCAGATCCACAAGTGCATCTACCACGGCTGGGCGTTCAGGCCGAACGGCGACTTCATCGGTGCGCCGGTCGACAAGGAATGCATGCACGGGAAGATGACGCCGAAGGCAGAACTCGGGCTATCGCAGGCGCGCGTGGCCCTCTACGGGGGGATCATATTCGCGACCTGGGATCTCGAGGGGCCGTCCTTCGACGAGTTCCTCGGCGACGCGAAGTGGTATTACGACACCCTGTTTCAGCGCAGCGACAACGGGTTGGAGGTGCTCGGCCCGCCGCAGCGCTTTGTCGTGCGGGCGAACTGGAAGGCCGCCGGCGAGCAATCCGCGGCCGACGGTTACCACACCCTGACACTTCATCGATGGCTCGGCGAGGTGGGCAACTACGCCAAGAGCGGCGAGGAGGGCGGCGCCGACCTGTCGCCAGAGATGTACGGGGTCGAGGTCAGTTCGCCGCATGGCCACGCCCTGCGCTGCATCGACCTCGGACGCAAGATCCGCAAGCTCACCGGCCTCGACCCGGCCGAACTGAGCGTCGACCAGAAGCTCGACGCGCTGCCGCCGCCGGGGATGACCCGTGAGATGGTGCCGCAACTCCGGAAGCACCTGAGCGAAGAGCAGCTCGAAGTGATGGTTTCGATGCCGCCGCAGGTAGGCGGGATATTCCCGAATGTGCTGTTCGCGTTCGTCTATATCCCGCAGGCCGACGGCTCGGTGCTCGGACTCACGCTGCTGCACGCTTACGTCCCGAAGGGGCCGGATCAGCTCGAGTTCGTGAACTGGGTGCTCGCAGAAAAGGACGCGCCGCAAGAGCTCAAGGACAAGATGCTGATGCAGAGCATCCAGCTGTTCGGCACGTCGGGTATGGTCGAGCAGGACGACTCCGACACATGGCCGCACATGACGCTCGCGGCCAAGGGTGCGCGCGGTCGCCGCTCCACGCTCAAGTACCAGGCGGTCTACGAGACCGGCGCACCGGCGGGGTGGCCCGGGCCGGGCATCGTCAATGAAGGCTTCACCAAGGACGACACCCAGTGGCACTGGTGGCTGTACTGGAACGAGCTGATGAACGCCCAGTCCTGAGCACCCGGTCCGACTCAACGCATTCGAAGGAGCGACACATGAGCGCCGCACAGCAAGCTAGCGAAAATTCCCCTGTCATCGGAGCGCCGGTTGCCATCGGCTCCGAGGTCTACAACCGCATCCTCGGCTTCCTCTATCAGGAGGCGGCCCTGCTCGACACCCTCCGCCTCAAAGAGTGGGGCGCAACGCTCGCGCCCGATCTCGTCTACACCGCGCCCCTGCGTCAAACCCGGCCGATGGCGCAGCACGCGCAGTCGGTGATCCGCACGGTTCAGCACTACCACGACAACTACCGCTCGATCATGGGCCGCATCATGCGTCTCACCGATACGCGCAGTGCCTGGGCCGAGGATCCTCCCTCGCGCACTCGCCGCATGGTCACCAACGTGACGGTGTTCGAGACCGACAAGGCCGACGAATTTGCGGTGGTGAGCAATCTGCTGATAACCCGCAGCCGGTTCGACTCGCCCGATCTGGATCTCATCAGCGGCGAGCGAAACGATCTGCTGCGCGTCGACGGGGCCGGCTTCAAGCTGGCGCGCCGCGAGGTGATTCTCGACCAGGCCGTGCTGGGCACACCGAACCTGGCGATCTTCCTGTAGGCGATCCGGCTTTCGCCCGAATGTGGCGGAGGCCGGCCAGCGGAGCGACGAGAGGCCGCAACCGGGGTCCGAGAGCGGAGCGGAGAAGAGACAGATGGCATCAAACGGAAATCAGGCGGCGATCGATCTCACCGAGTTCAGGCAGGGGTGGCGGATCGTGTTCCTGTCGGTGATCGGCGTGGCAATCAGCATCAACGCCGCGCTACTGTATGGCTTCGGCGTGTTGGTGATCCCGCTCGAGCAGGCCTTCGGCTGGGAGCGCAGTTCGCTCCAGGCGGCGATCACCTTCCTGTTCGGCGGCGCGGTGATCGGCCTACAACTGGTCGGCTGGCTGAACCTGCGTTTCGGCATGAAGCGCGTAACGGTCGTCTCGCTGCTGCTGATGGCGCTCGGCTATCTGGCCACGACGCAAATCGGCGGCTCGATCTGGACCCTTTACGCGGCCTTCTTCCTGCTCCCGATCATCGGCATGGGCGCGCTGGCGGTGACCTGGACGCAGTTGCTCAATCTCTGGTTCCACCGCAACCGCGGACTGGCGCTCGCGATCGGACTGTCGGGGACGGGCATCACCGCCGCGCTGGTGCCGCGTCTGCTGGGCTGGGGTGTCGAGGCCTGGGACTGGCGCGCCGTCTTCGTGATCCTCGCGTTGCTCAACGTGCTGGTCGGCTTGCCGCTGACGTTGTGGTGGTTCCGCCTTCCCGACGAGCGCGCGGCGACCGTCGGGACGGCCGGCGCAGGCCCGCGGTTGGCGCTGTCCGGCGTAAGCTTTCGCGAGGGCATGGTCCTGCCGCGCTTCTGGATCTGCAACGTGGCGCTGTCGCTGGTCGTCTCGGCGGTGGTCGGCCTGGTTACCAGTACCGTGCCGATGTTGCGCGACAAGGGGCTGACGGCCGCGGATGCGACGCTGGTCTTCGGTTTCTTCGGCATCGCGCTGATTCTCGGCCGGCTCGTGGTCGGCTATTTGCTGGACCGCCTGTGGCCGCCGGGGGTCGCCGCCGTCGCGCTGTCGCTGCCCGGGATCGGTTGCCTGATATTCCTGTCGGGAACGACCGATCTCGGCCTGATGAGCGTCGCCGCGGCGCTTACCGGACTCGGCGCGGGCGCGGAATTCGACATCGCCGCTTTCCTGATCGCACGCTACTTCGGGCTCAAGGACTACGGCCGGCTGTTTGGCGTGCACCAGGGGCTGATCACGGTGGCGTCGGCGCTCGCGCCGCTGATGTTCGCCGCGATGCTGAGCCTCACCGGCAGCTACGGGGCGATGCTGACCTACTCCACCGTTGCCACCCTGCTCGGCGCGTCGCTGCTGCTGACGCTCGGGCGCAGCCCCCAGTTCGCGCCCCAATCCGACGCGCTGCGCGCCTGAATTCATCATCGTCACCGGAGCAAACAAATGCCTACGATCACCTTCATTGAGCACAATGGCACCGCGCATCAGGTCAAGGCCGACGTCGGCCAGTCCGCCATGCAGGCCGCCACCTTCGCCGGCGTTCCCGGCATCGCCGCAGACTGCGGCGGCGCCTGCGCCTGTGCCACCTGCCACGCCTACGTCGACGATGCCTGGGTCGGGCGCTTCCCGCCCGCGGAGGAAACGGAGCGCGACATGCTGGAGAATGCGATCGACCGCCTGGAGAACAGCCGGCTCAGCTGCCAGCTGGTGATTGGCGCAGACATGGACGGGCTCACGCTGCGCCTGCCCGAATCCCAGTTTTGACCGCGGAAGGGCAGGACAACGAGAAGGAGACGCGAAGATGTCGCTCAATTCAGTGGTGATCGTGGGGGCGGGGCATGGCGGCGTGCAGGTGGCGATCTCGCTGCGCCAGGCGGGTTTCGCCGGGCGGATCGCGCTCATCAACGACGAGCCGGGCCTGCCCTACCAGCGGCCACCGCTGTCGAAGGCCTACCTGCTCGGCAAGATCAATGAGACCGCGATGATCTTTCGGCCCGCGACCTTTTATGCGGAGCAGCGCATCGATCACGTTCATGACCGCGCGTCGGCCATTGACCGGCAGAATCGCCGCGTGCTGCTCGAGTCGGGAGCCACGCTCGACTATGACCATCTGGTGCTGGCCACCGGAGCCCACAACCGGCCACTGAATGTGCCCGGCTCCGGCCTGGCCGGCGTGTACGGCATCAAGACCAAAGCCGACGCCGACGCGCTGGCGCCGCTGCTGAAGCGTTCGAAGCATGTGGTGGTGATCGGGGCGGGCTTCATCGGGCTCGAGTTCGCGGCTGTCGCCGCAGCCGAAGGCGCCGCCGTTGAAGTGCTCGAACTCGGCGACCGACCGATGGCACGCGCGATTTCGCCGCAGATGTCGCAGCTCTTCCGTGAAGCGCACGAAGGTTGGGGGGTGAAGTTCAACTTCCGCACCGGCGTGGCAGCGCTCGAGGGCGAGGGCGGCCAGGTGGCGACGGTGACGACCTCGGACGGCCGGCATCTGCCCGCGGACCTGGTGGTGTTCGGAATCGGCGTGATTCCCAACGTGCAACTCGCGCTCGAAGCCGGCCTCGATATCGACAACGGCATCCGTGTGTCGCCCGGCCTGCTGACGTCCGACCCCCACATCTCCGCGCTCGGCGATGCTGCAGCGTTCCCGTGCGTACACAACGGCGAGAAACTGACCCGGCTCGAGTCGGTGCAGAACGCGGTCGACCAGGGCAAGCAGGTCGCCGCCCGCCTCACCGGCAAGCCCGCGCCCTATGCCGCGCTGCCGTGGTTCTGGACCGACCAGGGCAGCCTCAAGCTGCAGATCGCGGGGCTTTCTATCGGTTCCGACAACTACGTCACGGTCGGTGACGTGGCGGCCCGGCAGATGTCGGTGCTGTGCTTCCGGGGCGAGGAGCTCATTGCCGTTGAATCGTGCAACCGTCCCGGTGACCACATCTTCGGGCGCAAGATCCTCGCCCGCCCCCCTGCGCTGACGCCGGCGGTCGCCGCTGCGGCCGGCTTCGATCTCAAGGCCTGGGAAGCGGCCAACCGGCCCTGAGCGTTCGAGCCTCGCACCCGTCGCTCAGTTTGGCGAGGCGAGCACTCCGAAGCGCTTCAGCCAGTCCTGGTCGTCGATGCACAGATCCCCGGGTCGTTCGCTGAAGTCCCAGGTGGAGCCGACGATGCGGATCGCCTGGGGAGCGCGATGCGGCTGTTGTGCATAGCAGCGGCCGCTCGCGTGGGCGTGCGGGATCTTGTCGATGTCCTTCCTGCGGCCGAGCGAGATCAGCGCGCAGCGGCGCAGCACGATGGCGGCCTCGGCTTCGTCCTGCGGCAGATTCTCGAGCGCCCAGCGCGCCATGCCCTTGCGCATGTCGATTCCGGCGTAGGGCTCGGGCGACAGGATGACGCCCTCCTGCACCTCCCACGTGATCCGGAATCCGTCGCCGCGGACGACGCACGGCTGCGAGCGCCCGGCCTGGTGCCGCGGCACGACGATTTCGTAGCTGCGCTGCATGATGCCGCGTGCGGCGGCTGCGATCGCAAGTCCCGCCAGATCGAACATGTGGGTGCACTGCTGGCTGGCGTCGGTGTGGCGGGTCACGGCGCTGGCGACCGGGTCGAGCGCCATGCCGACGAGTTTCCCCAGGACCGAGGCTGCGGCGGGGCATTCGCTGAAGGGATGGCGTGGCGCCTGTGCATCGACCGCGCTCACGCGGCCGTCGCGGTGCTGCAGGGCGACGCGAAAGTGGTGGAAGTCGTCCTCGAGGACGGCGCGCACTTCGCCGCCGCGGTTCGTCCGGATCGCTTCGAGTTGGATTCGTCGGCGGAAGCAGGGCATTGAAAGCATTCCTGTCGGGGCTTATCTTTCTGAGGAATGTGTACAATAACAAAGAATCTGTTCAAAACCACTGGAGACCACGATGGGCATGCTGACGGACAAGGTTGCGCTGATCACCGGCGCCGGAGGCGGCATCGGCCGCGGCGTTGCGCACTGCTTCGCGCGCGAAGGGGCGGCGGTGGTGATCGCGGAGATCAACGAGGAGAGCGGCGCGCAGGTCGCCCGGGAACTCGAGGAACTGGGCGGACGAACGCTCTTCGTGCGCACCGATGTCCTGCAGAAGGCGTCGGTCCTCGCGGCGATCGACGCGGCGGTCGCGCAGTTCGGCGGCCTCGACATCCTGGTGAACAACGCCTTCGTTCCGACGCCCAATGTGCGGATGGAGGAAAAGACCGACGAGATGCTGGAGCAGACGCTGACCTCGACGATCAAGGCGGCGTGGTGGGCGATGCAGGCTGCGCTGCCGCACATGCGAGCGCGCGGCGGCGGCAAGATCGTGAACTTCTATTCGATCGACGTGGAGATCGGCGCCTGGCTGCACGCCGACTACAACACCGCCAAGGCGGGCATCCTCGGGCTCACGCGCAGCGCCGCAGCCGAATGGGGACGCTTCAACATCACCGTCAATGCGATCGCCCCGACCGCGATGGGGGCGACCTTCCACAAGCTCGCCGCCGAGAACCCGGGCTTCGCCGAGCGCTCCGCGGCGATGCGTCCGCTCGGGCGTTCGGGCGATCCCGAGCAGGACATCGGGCCGGTGGCACTGTTCCTGGCGTCCGACATGTCGCGCTTCGTAACCGGCGAGGCGATCCATGCCGACGGCGGCCTGCATCTGCCGGGCTACAACTCCCGTCCGGCCGATGTGCCGGTCAGGGAGTACTGAGCCGATGGCGGCGAGCGGGCGTGCGGCCCGGAACGCAGCGCGAACGCGTTGGAGGCGTCGCGATGTCTGATCAGGCCGTATGCGTGGACGCCGGTGATCGCACGGGCGAGTCGGGTCGCCGCAATCGCCGCTCGGACGCGACGATCGCCAAGATCCTCGCGGCCACCGAGACCGTGGTCCTGAGCGGCGGCGCCGAGCGCATCTCGATCATCGATGTCTGCGAGCGCGCACGCGTCTCCCGCGGGACCTTCTATCGCTATTTTTCTTCGCAGGACGACCTGCTGGATGCGTTCTCGCGCCACAAGCGCGAGGGATTCCACATGTCGATGCTCGCCGCCACTTCGCCGCACGTCGACCCGGAGCAGCGCTTCCGCGCGCTGATCGGCTATCTCGAGGACTATGTCGCGCAGGGGCAGGCCAGACGCCTGCTGCTCGTCGCGCCCGAGTACACGCTCCGCTTCTTCCGGCGCATCTTCAACGATTCGCGGGTGCGCCTGCAGGACGTGCTCGGAACCGTGTTCGACGCCTGGGATGCCCAGCTCGGAATCCGCATCGACCGGGAGTTGGTCTGCGAAATGCTGATTCGCTACGTACTGAGCGAGCAACTCGTTCCCCACGAGCGCGCGAGAGAGGGCACGGCGCGTATCGAGCGCCTGGTGCGCTCCCTGATCGGCCTGCCTTCGGAGGATGTCGCGGACGGGCGCGGCAAGTCGCGGGCGGAGGCGAAAACAGGGGATTGAGTCGTAGGCGAATAAAAAACATAAACAGATTTGCAAAAACTGTTTAGTTTAGGCATGATAAACCCCATTGTTGCAGAGACACCGATCGAGTGTCGCAGGCTGGAGACAGGCGCAGGATGTCCGAGGCAGGGCATCGTCAGGCGTGTGAAGTCCCCGGTCCGCGATTGCGGCGCTCGGCAGGCCCCCCCACCGGCACACGGAGACACACCACATGCTGATCGACCTTCACGCACACGCCCCGCATCCGGGCTACTACAACCAGCACCCGCACTGGGGCCCGTTCTTCGAGCCGCACGAGGACGGCGACATCAAGCTGCGCGTCGGTGACTGGGTGCTCACGCTCGGTTCGCCCGAGCGCAAGGCGGCGCTGCGCAAGGCGGCAGCCGAAGGCAAGCCGCTCGATTTCGCGGAGTACATGGCGCGCTGGGCCGATCCCAAGGTCCGTCTCGCCGGCATGGATGCCGCGGGACAGAGCGCCCAGGTCGTTTCGGTGCCGTCCCATTGCTACATGTACTGGACCGAGCCCGAGTTCGCTGTCCCCTACGCGCAGAAGGTCAATGACACGCTCGCCGCGTATTGCTCGGCGGCACCCAATCGATTGATGTTCTGGGCGCACGCGCCGCTCAACGTGCCGATCGATGCGGCGAAGGAAATCCGCCGCGCGTGCACGACGCTCGGGGCGAAGGGCCTGGTGGCCGGCGGGGCGAATTTCGGCGGGCTGGAGTTCGACTCGCCCGAGATGGATCCGGTGTGGGAAGCGCTCTGCGACCTCGACCTGCCGATGTTCGTGCATGGCTACAACCAATCCGTGACGTGGGGCGACAAGGCCAACACCGACCGCTACGAGACCACGGCGATCGTCGGCATGAATTACGACGAGACGCGCTGCTTCTGGAACATCGTGTGCGGCGGCGTGCTCGACCGCTTCCCGAAGCTCAAGGTCTATATCACCCACGGTGGCGGCTTCGTGCCCTACCAGCTCGGTCGCTTCGCGCAGACCAATCCGAACCTGGACGTGGTGCACAACAAGAAGCCGGTGCTCGAGTACATGAAGAACTTCTGGTTCGACGTCGAACTGCACGAAGTGCCGATGCGCCAGGCCCTCATCGATGTCGTTGGCGCCGACCAGGTGGTCTATGGCTCCAACTTCGGCGGCAGCGATGCCGTACGTCACGACCTTACCGACGGGCTGCAGCTCTCGAATGAGGATCTGCAGAAGATCCGCTGGAAGAACGCCTGCGAGATGTTGCACATCGATCCCGCGACCCTGGTCGACGTGAGCAAGCCGGCGGTGGCCGCATGAAACTCGCGCGCTGCGCCGACCGTGGTGCGCCGTTCTGGGCGCTGGTCGATGCCGACGAGCGGACGCTGACACCGATTGCCGGCGCGTTCGCCGACTGGGGGCCGGCGCTCACCCGCGCGATCGCGGCGGGCCGGGCCGACGCGGGGCGCGCGGCGCTCCCGTTGCAGGGGCCGGCGCGGCCGCTCGAATCGGTGTGCCTGCTGCCTCCCATCGAGCCGGTCAATCGCGTCGTGGTGGCGGGCGCCAATTACGCCAAGCATCTCGCGAACGACTTCGGCCTTGAGTCGCCACCGCAGCCGGTGGCCTTCCTCAAGGCCTATGGCGCGCTGATCGGCGCAAACGACCCGATCCGTTACCCGCCGCTGACCTGCGAGCTCGACCACGAAGTGGAACTCGTGGTGGTGGTGGGCGACGCTCCGGTCGACCGCGCCGATCCACTTGCCAGCGTTCTCGGCTATGCGGTCGGCAACGACGTTTCGGCGCGCGACCTGCAGCGCAGCGGTCCGGCAGGAATCGGCATGGACCTCTTCGCCGCCAAGAGCCAGGACAAGACTACCGGGGTCGGACCGTGGATCGTCACCCGCGACGAATTCCCGGGCGGCAGTCCGAAGCTGCGGCTGACGCTGGCTGTGAATGGCGAAACGCGCCAGGACGGCAACACCGCCGAGATGACCTGGGATGTGGCGCAACTGGTGACGTTCGTCGACGAGCGTTCGAGCTTCGCCGCGGGCGACATTCTCTTCACCGGTTCGCCGGCCGGCGTCGGCCAGGGCACGGGGCGATATCTCAATCCGGGCGACGTCGTCGAGGCCGGCGTCGAGGGTATCGGCACGATCACGAATGTCGTCGGACCACGGTTCGGCGCCTGAGGAGACAGAACAAATGATCGACAAGAGTCGCAAGGTTGTGGTGGTCGGGGCCGGCCTGATGGGGACCGGCATCGCCCACGCGTTCGCGAGCAGCGGTTTCGAGACGCGACTGGTGGACACCAGCGCCGAAGCGCTCGCGAGGGCGGAGAAGAGCATCCACGGTATCCTCGACGGTGGAGTGAAGCTCGGAAAGCTGACGGCGGACATTGCCGACACGGCCAAGGCGCGCCTGTCCACCGATACGCGCTTGAAGCAGGGCGCGGAAGGCGCGAGCCTCATCGTCGAGACCGTGTCGGAGAATCTCGAGGTGAAGAAGGCAGTGCTCGCTGCGGCGGTACCGGTGCTGAGCGACGGCGCGGTGATCGCGACCAATACCTCGGCGCTGAGCGTGACCGAGATCGCCGCGTCGGTGGCGAGTCCCGAGCGGGTCATCGGCATGCATTTCTTCAACCCGGTGCACAAGATGAAGTTGGTCGAGCTGGTGCTCGGCATCGCCACCGATGAGGCCACCGTCGCGGCGAGCCGCGCCTGGTGCGACGCGATCGGCAAGACCTCGATCCTGGTCAATGAATCACCGGGGCTGACCACCAGCCGCATGTCGGCAATGCTCGGCAACGAGGCGATGTGGATGCTGCAGGAAGGCACGGCCAGCGCCGAGGACATCGACACCGCGCTGCGCATGGGCTTCAACCATCCGATGGGACCGCTCGAGCTGGGCGACCTGACCGGCTGGGATACCCGGCTGTCGGTCCTGCGCTATCTGCACTCGACGCTCGGCGAAAAGTTCCGCCCCTGCCCGCTGATCATCAAGATGGTCGCCGCCGGCCGTTATGGCCGCAAGACCGGGCACGGCGTATACAGGTACGACGAGAGCGGCCAGCGGGTTGCGGGTTCCGGCCTGAAGGCGAGCAAGGTATGACTGGCGTCTACATCGTCGAGGCGGTCCGCACCCCGGTCGGCAAGTACAAGGGTAGTCTGGCCGGCGTGCGCGCCGACCACCTCGGCGCGCACGTGCTCAATGCGCTCGTGGAGCGCGCGGGCATCTCGGCCGCGGACGTGGACGACGTGATCTTCGGCTGCGTCACCCAGGTCGGCGAGCAGTCGGCGAACATCGCCCGCACATCTTTGCTGGGTGCCGGCTGGCCGGTGACGATTCCCGGGCTCACGATCGACCGCAAGTGTGGCTCCGGCGAGGTCGCGGTGCACCTGGCGGCAGGATTGATCGCCGCGGGCTCGGCCGGGGTGGTGGTGGCCGGTGGCGCGGAGAACATGAGTCGGGTGCGCATGGGCGGCAATCGCGAGGTGTACGGCGAAGCCTTCGGCTGGCTGGCGTCCGAGCGCTACGAGCTCACCAGCCAGGGCGAGGCGGCCGAGCGAGTGGCCGACCAGTGGGCGCTGAGCCGCGCTGAGCTCGACGCCTTCGCGGTCGAGAGTCATCGCCGCGCCGCGGCGGCGGCCGAAGCGGGGCGTTTCCAGCGGGAGATCGCGCCGGTCCCGGCGGCCGAACTCAAGGACCGGAGTTACGTCGAGGGGGCGCCGGTGCTGTTCAGTGCCGACGAAACCATTCGCGCCGGCACCAACGCCGACAAGCTCGCCACGCTCAAGAGCAGCTTCCGCGACAACGGCAAGATGACCGCCGGCAACTCGTCGCAGATCTCCGATGGCGCCGCGGTCCTGCTGCTGATGTCGGCCGAGGCGGCGGACCGGCTCGCGGTGAAGCCGCGTGCGCGCATCCGTGCCTTCACCACGGTCGGTTCCGACCCGACGCTGATGCTCACCGGCCCGATCGCGGCGACCCGCAGGGCGCTCGAGCTGGCCGGACTCGGCATCGGCGACATCGACCTGTTCGAGGTCAACGAAGCCTTCGCGCCGGTGCCGATGATGTGGATGAAGGAGCTCGACGTTTCGCATGAACGGCTCAACGTCAATGGCGGCGCGATTGCGCTCGGTCACCCGCTGGGCGCGAGCGGCTCGCGCATCATGACCTCGATGCTGCACGAACTCGAACGGCGGGGGGCACGCTACGGCCTGCAGGCGATCTGCTGCGCTGGCGGCATGGGTACCGCGACGATCATCGAACGCGTCTAGCGGCGGCGGCCGATGCCGCCTTCGGAGCGCAGGGCAGGTGCCGCATAAGCCACCGCCCCGACAACAACGACAGGAGACAGGCCATGAACATCGATCTCAGCGACAAACGCGTCATCGTTACCGGCGCCTCGCGCGGGATCGGTCGCGCGATTGCGCGCGCCTTTGCGGCCGAAGGCGCACGCGTCGCGATCTGCGCGCGCAGCGCCGACGCGGTCGAGGCAGCGGGCAGGGAGCTTGCGCAGAAGGCGCAGGCCGTCATCGCGCGGGCGGTGGACGTGACCGATACGGCGGGTGTGAAGGCCTTCGTCGAGGAGGTCGCCGGGACCTGGGGCGGCGTCGACGTTCTGGTCAACAACGCGGGCCAGGGGCGGGGCGGCAACCTCGACACGCTCACGCCGGAAGCAATCCTTGAGCACGCCAACATCCTGCAGATGGGGCATTTCCGCTTCGTGCAGGCCGTCGTCCCGCATATGCGCAGCCAGCGCTGGGGCCGCATCATCGAGATCAACGCGCTTGCCGGGGCAATTCCGACCCCCGACGGCATTCCGTCGGTGCTCAACCGGGCCTCGTGCCTCGCGCTGTCAAAACTGCTCGGCATGTCGTTGGCGAAAGACAACATCCTGGTCAATTCGCTGAACATGGGCTGGATCGACACCGGCCAGTGGGAGCGGCATTTCCGGGAAGTCGGTCCGGGCGTGTCTCGTGAGGAGTTCGACGAGATGGTGCTCAAGGTCGTGCCGATTGGACGCTTCGGCAAGCCGGAGGACGTTGCCGGCATGGCACTCTTTCTAGCGAGCGACTATGCAAGTTTCATCAGCGCGGCCTCGATCGACATCGCCGGCGGGCTACAGGGCCAGATCGCGTATTACCCGACACTGAAGCGAGATTTCACCGAGGCGGTCAGGAGGCGCAACGAACAGGCTGCCGGCGGCTGAGATCGCGCGGCGCAGGGCGCGGCTCAATTGGCGAGCAGGCGTTTTGGTGGGCACGTGCGATCGACGAGGTCGCAGGGCGCATAGGCACGCCCATACAATTCTAAATAAAGAATTAAAATCGGACTATAGAATTATGCAGAAGTTTTCGGTACAATCGAACCGTGCCGAAAGCCGCAAGCAACGGGCACGCAACGATTCATCGAATGAAATCCCCGAAAGCCCCGCACAGCGGGCCGGGGTGTCGAAGAGCACGCACGGTTTGCCACCGTCGTTACAACGAGAGGAGACAAGTTCCATGAGCTATATAAGTGAGTCGGAGCGCCCCGGGTTTGCGCTGCGCGGTGTGGCGGCAGCGATAGCGCTCGCGTGTGCCGGCGGGGCCTCGGCGTTCGAGATCGAGACCGACAATCCGGACCTTAGGATGCGCTGGGACAACACGGTGCGCTACACCGCGGGCGTCCGCGTCGAAGGTCAGGACAAGCGCCTGCTGCGCAACCCCGTCTATGACGAAGGCGACAGCAAGTTCGACCCGGGCGAGCTCGTCACCAATCGCGTCGATCTGCTCAGCGAGTTCGATGTGAACTACCGGGGCCGGTTCGGTGCCCGCATCACGGGCGCCGCCTGGTACGACAACGCATACGACGATCACTCCGTGACTGCGCCGACCGGGACTGCGACGGCCTACCGGAACAATACGTACAACAACGAGGTCAAGCGTTTCGTCAATGGCCCGTCGGGTGAAATCCTCGACGCCTTCGTCTGGACGAACTTCGATATCGGCGCGGTGCCGGTGAATCTCAAGCTCGGTCAGCAGACCAATGTATGGGGCGAAGGCTTGCTGATCGGCGCGCACGCGATTTCCTACTCCCAGTCGCCGGTCGACGGCGTGAAGGCGGTGACTAACCCCGGCATCGAAACCAAGGAAGTGTTCCTGCCGATCGGCCAGTTACATGCGAGCGCGCAGGTCACCGACAGTGTGACCCTCGTGGGTCAGTACTTCTACGATTGGGAGCCCCTCCGCGTGCCGCACGCGGGCACCTACCTGATGGGCGCCGATACCGCGCCGAGTTCGGATTTTCTTTCCTTCGGTGTAGGGCAGCTCAGGGCGCCCATCATCGATGCGAAGGAGCCGAGCAAGTCAGGCAACTGGGGCATCGGGGCGCGCTGGAACGTCGAGTCGATCGAGTCGGCCTTCGGTGTTTACTACCGGGAATTCGATGACTATTCGCCCGAGCTCGGGGTCCAGCTGTTCCCCGCCGCGGGGTTTCCCACGGCTGCCCGCTTTCTCTACCCGGAGGACGTCAAGCAGACCAGCCTCAGCTTCTCTCGCGTCATCGGCGGCGTCAGTGTCGGTGCCGAGCTCTCGTACCGGCAGAACGGCGCGCTCAATACGCCCTCGTCGCACACCCTCGACACCGGCGCGCGCGGCGACACCTGGCACGCGGTGCTCAACGGCGTCTACCTGCTGCCCCAGACCAAGTTCTGGGATACGGGCAGCCTGATCGGCGAGCTTGCGTACAACCGGCTCGATCATGTGACGAAGAACAAGCAGCTGTATCGCGAAGTCGGCGCAGCGGCGTGCCGGGATTCGCGAACGCCCAACGTGCCGGGAGCAGGAGGCAGGCGCGATGGTTGCTCTACCGACGACGCGGTCCAGATTGCGGTCCGGTTTACGCCGCAATACCTGAATCTCTTCCCGTCGTGGGACCTCGCCGTTCCGGTGAGCCTGAGTTACGGCCTTGCGGGCAATGCGCCGACCGCCGGCGGGGGGACCGAGGGGGAACTGCGCTGGTCGCTCGGCACCACCTGGACCTATGCAGCGAAGTACGAATTCGCGCTGAACTACTCCGACCGCTCGCTGCCGGTTCGAACGGCGACGGTTGGCGGTGCCGAACGGATTACCGGCGGTCAGGCGCACAGCAATTCTTCGGTCGGCGCGATCGACCGCGGTTGGCTGTCCTTCACGTTCAAGACGGCTTTTTGACAAGCCGCACCCAGGAGACGAACAGACATGAAGATTCAACATTTCGCATGGGCAGCCGTGGCTGCCTTTTCAACCCAGGTGCTGGCCGAAGTCTCCGCCGACGAGGCAAAGCAGCTCGGCACGACGCTCACCCGGTTCGGCGCGGTCAAGGCCGCGAGCGCGGATGGCGCAATCCCCGAATACACGGGTGGCCTGACCAAGGCGCCGGCCGGCTTCGAGCCGGACAGCGGCGCCTGGGCCGACCCCTTCAAGGACGAAAAGCCGGTCCTCCGGATCGACGGCAAGAACTACGAGCAGCACGCCGACAAGCTTTCCGAGGGCCAGAAAGAGCTGCTGAAGAAGCATCCGAGCTTCTACATGGACATCTACCCGACGCATCGGACGGCCGCCTTCCCGGAAAAGGTCCTGGACAACACGGTGCGCAACGCCACCACCTGCCGTACTGCCAAGGACGGACTGGCTGTGGAGGAAGCGTGCCGGGGCGGCTTGCCGTTCCCGATCCCGAAGACGGGATATGAGGTGATGTGGAACCAGCAGTTGCGCTACAAGGCGGATACGACGACCAAGTCGTCGCGCTCCTGGGTGGTGGATTCCAACGGCAAGGTCGTCATGGCCGCGCAGCAGAAAACCCTGGAAGAGACGCCTTACTACCATGACGATCTGGACGGCCGCGATCCGCAGCTCTACTGGCGTACCTTCTCGGTGACCCAGTCGCCGATCCGCCGGGCGGGCGAGGCGACCGGCCTGATGGATTACCTCGATCCGACTGAAAAACCGCGTCGCGCCTGGAGCTACACGCCGGGTCAGCGCCGCATCAAGCTCGCGCCCGAATTCGCCTACGACACGCCGGTGGCGAGCATGGGCGGCGTGACGCTGTTCGACGAGCTGTTCGTGTTCTCGGGACAGATGGACCGCTTCGACTTCAAGCTCGTCGGCAAGAAGGAAATGTATATCCCGTACAACGCGTACAAGCTGTACTTCACCTGCGGGGTCGAAGAGCAGTTCATGCCGAATCACCCCAATCCGGCCTGCTGGCGCTGGGAGTTGCATCGCGTGTGGGTGGTCGAGGCGACGCTGAAGCCCGGCTTCCGCCATGTGTATAACAAGCGCATGTACTACCTGGACGAGGATACCTACGGTGCTGGTCTTTACGATGCGTTCGATCAGAGTGGCCAGCTGTACCGCTCGATCTTCAACTCGATGATTCAGCTGTACGACGTACAGGCCCCCTACACGGTGAAGAACGTGGTGCACGACTTCAACAAGGGCATGTACGCACTGGTCAACGACGGTCTGGTCGGAGGCTACGGCGTGCTGAAGGCGCCGATGTCCAATCGCGACCTCAACCCCGAGGCGATCGTCGCGCGGGAAACCGCGCGCTGAGCCAGGCAAGGCCCGGTGCGCCGCGCCGCTCGTCGGCGGTGCGCACCGGGATCCCGAATCAGTTTCAGGCAGCGTCGCCCGCCGCGGCTTGCACGCGCCGCACGGGCTTGCCAACATCCTCGAGGAGTCGTTCCTTGACCAGCATGATGAAGCCGAGCAGGCGCCCGCTGGTGCCGATCGGACAACTGCGTACGTGCCTTGCCGCGTTGCTGTTCGGCGTCGCCGGCATCGGTTTCGCGGTGACGCCCAAGGCCGCGGATGTCCTGGACGTTCCGGCAAAGGCGACGCAGCATCCGAACGCCCTTACCAGCCCGCTCTCGGGTATCGCCGCGAACGGCGACCGGGTGCTTGCCGTCGGGCCCCGCGGGACGATTCTCCTGTCCCGCGACACAGGCAAGACCTGGATACAGATCGAGTCACCGGTAAGCGCCGATCTCACGACGGTGCGTTTCGGCAGCGCCGGGGCCGCCTGGGCGGTCGGACACGATGCGGTGGTCCTTCGCTCGGATGATCGCGGCGAGACCTGGTCTCGCGTCCTCGACGGCAGAAGCCTGCTGGCGCTCCTCACGACGCACTACCGTGCCCTGGCCGAGGCCGGCAACGAGGAGGCCGGCCGTGTGTTGAGGGAGGTCGAGGGGGCTGCGGAACAGTCGGCGACGCCCGGCGTGCTCTCCGATCCCTTCCTCGACATTCGTGTCGACGAGTCTGGGGAGGGCTTTCTGGCCGGCGCGTTCGGCTCCCTGCTTCGCACGACCGACGGCGGCAAGAGCTGGGAGCCATTGATCGAACGTGCCGAGAATGATCGCCGGCTGCATGTCTATGCAATCGAACGGACATCCGAAGGCGAGATTTTTCTGGCGGGCGAGCAAGGCCTCGTCAGGCGTTACGAGCGCGAGACCGCGAGCTTCACGACGATGGAGACGCCCTACAACGGCACCTACTTCGGCTTGAATTCGGTCGGGTCGAAACTGATTGCCTACGGCTTGCGCGGAAACGCGCTCGTCAGCGCGGAAGGTGCTGAAAACTGGACATCCCTGGCGCTCGGCACGGATGCCACGGTCGTCGCCGCCCTGAAATCGGGCGCGGGACGTCTGGTCTTCGTCACCCAGGCCGGTCAGGTGCTGCTGAGCGACGACGGCGGGGCCAGCGTGGTCGATGCGGGTATTCCGCGCGGCAGCGAAGTGTTCTCGGCTGCAATGCTCGGCCCTGAGCAAGTCGCGCTCGCCCGGGTCGACGGCGTGAGCGTCGTCCGGCTGCCATCGCCGTGACGATGCGATTCCGCCCAACCCACAAGACATAAGAGATCGACAATGGCAGGCCACATCGAACAGACGTCGATGCCCGTAGTACGCGACCTGAAGGACTTCGATCCGCATTCGGGCAATGCGCTCGAGCGCGTCATCTTCAACAACCGGGTCTTCGTCCTGCTTGCGTGTCTCGTTGCAACCCTGGTGTTGGGCCTTGCTGCGACCCGGCTCGAAGTGAATGCGAACTTCGAGCGCATGATTCCGCTTGGCAGCCCCTACATCCAGAACTATCTGGAGAACAAAAGCGAGCTGCCCGGCCTGGGCAACACGATTCGCGTCGTGGTCGAGAACAAATCAGGGGATATCTTCGATCCGGACTATCTCGAGGTGTTGCGCCAGGTCAATGACGATCTTTACCTGCTTCCGGGCGTGGACCGGTCGTGGATGAAGTCGATCTGGATGCCCATCGTTCGCTGGCGCGAGGTCACCGAGGACGGCATCACCGGTGGTGCGGTAATGCCCTCGAGTTTCGACGGCAGCGAGGCCGAGATCGCCAAGCTGCGCGACAACATCGGCAAGGCCGGGATCATCGGCAGGCTGGTAGCGCTCGACATGAAGTCGAGCATGATCGTGGCGCCCCTCCTTGACACCAATCCCCAGACCGGGGAAGCGCTTCACTACGGCAAGTTCTCCGACGCGATCGAGGCCAAGATCCGCGCCTACGAAAGCGACAAGGTCGGCATCCATATCGTCGGCTTCGCCAAGATTGTCGGCGACCTCATCGAGGGCCTGCGCGAGGTGATGGCGTTCTTCGCGGTCTCGGTGGCCGTTGCCGCGCTGTTCGTCTACTTCTACACCCGCTGCGTGCGCAGTACCGTCCTGCTGGTGACGATCGCGGTCGTCGGCGTGGTGTGGCTGCTCGGGCTGATGCAGTTGCTCGGCTACGAACTCGACCCCTACTCGATTCTGGTGCCCTTCCTGATCTTCGCGATCGGCCTGTCGCACGGTGCGCAGAAGATGAACGGGATCATCCAGGACATCGGCCGTGGCACCCACAGGTACGTCGCCGCGCGCTATACCTTCAGGCGCCTGTTCGTGGCGGGCGTGACCGCGCTGCTCGCGAACATCGTCGGCTTCGCGGTGTTGATCATCATCGACATTCCGGTGATCCGCGACCTCGCGGTGACCACGAGCGTCGGCGTCTCGGTACTGATCTTCACCAAGCTGTTCCTGATTCCGGTCGCGCTTTCCTACCTCGGGGTCAGCGATTCCGCCATTCGTCATGCGGCGGTCGAGGGCAAGGAGATGGCGCAGGGGCGCTCGCTGCTCGGACGTCTCTGGCAGTGGCTCGACGAGCTGACCGAGCGTCGGTGGGCCGTTCCGGTCATCGCGGTTTCGGCGATCGTCACCGTCGCGAGCACGATCGTCATGCAGGATCTGCGCATCGGCGACCTCGATGCCGGCGCGCCGGAGCTGCGGCCCGAGTCCCGCTACAACCGCGACAATGCCTATGTCACCGCGAACTACGGGCTGTCGAGTGACCAGTTCGTGGTCATCATGAAGACCGGCGACGAGGGTTGCCGACTGTATTCGAACCTGCGCAAGATGGACGGCCTCGCGCAGCTGCTGCGACAGGATCCCGCGGTGCAGACGACGACCTCGCTCGCGGAGACGGTGCGCTTCGTGACCTCCGCGATGTTCGAGGGCAGCGGCAAGTGGCTGACGCTCAGCCGCAACCAGTCGATCACCGACGGTTCCGTGTCGGCCGCGATCATCGCGACGCCCGACATCACGAACCAGAGCTGTTCGATCTCGCCGCTGGTCGCCTATCTGACCGACCACAAGGCCGACACCGTGGGGCGCATCCTGAAGACCGCCGAAGCGTATGCCGCCGAGAAGGACAGCGCGGCGGGCGCCGGGGAACCCGTGCAGTTCCTGCTGGCGGCGGGCAGCGCCGGGATCGAGGCGGCCACCAACATCGAGGTCCAGAAAAGCATCATCACGATGTACCTGGCGGTCTACGGTGCGACGGCGCTGCTGTGCCTGATCACCTTCCGCAGCATCCGCGCCACGATCGTCGCGCTCATTCCGCTGATCATCACCACCATCCTGTGCAAGGCCCTGATGGTGTGGCTCGGCATCGGACTGAAGGTCGCGACCCTGCCTGTCATCGCGGTCGGCGTCGGCGTGGGCGTGGACTACGCGCTCTACCTGCTGAGCGTGCAGATCGCGTTGCAGCGCCGCGGCGTGAGCC
This sequence comes from Thauera sp., assembly GCA_041586695.1. GTDB lineage: Bacteria > Pseudomonadota > Gammaproteobacteria > Burkholderiales > Rhodocyclaceae > Thauera. Next base: position 2,338 of record JBFGZP010000002.1, on the reverse strand, counting down.
TGCGCGACGCCTACCGCGGCTCGCTCGATTTCACCGGCAAGGTGGTCGCGCTGGTCGGCATGACGATGGCCGCCGGTGTCATCACCTGGGCCTGGTCGCCGATCAAGTTCCAGGCCGACATGGGGATTTTGCTGACCTTCATGTTCCTGTGGAACATGCTCGGTGCCCTGGTGCTGATCCCCGCGCTGTCGCATTTCATGCTCAACCCGCGTCGTGGCGACGTGCGCACACTCGCCTGACCGGACCGGACACCCGTCGCCGGCAAAACGAGCCGGACGGCGCACAACACTGACGACGACTGGAGAAAACAAGATGTTCGACCTGCTCTTGAGTGCAGACATGATGCTGCCCGACCCTGACGGCATGGCGGAACTGCTCGTCGGCAAGCTGGGTGTGCATGGCCATCCCAACTGGCGCCAGGCCTTCGACGACCATCCCTACATCGCCCACTTCCTGCGCGTACACAAATCGCTTGCCGTGTCGCCGACGCGACTCGAGCCGCAGTGGCACCTCGACCTCGAGAACCCGGGCGACCCGATGTTCCACGAGTTCCTCGAAAGCCTGAAGGACTACCAGGGGCGCCATCGCCCGATGATCACCCATTCGGTGGTGCTCGCCCTGCATGGCCACAAGTTCGATACCTTCGTCGATAAGCTGATGCGGCGCGGACTGCCCTTCCGCATGGCCCAGCGCACTCCGGACATGCCCTTCGACCGGCTGTGGCTGGGCGCCACTCCCGAGAGCCCGCGCTACACCCCGGTGGTCGATGGCGGTTTGTGCATCGAGGTGATGCCGATGGAGCCGCTGCAGATGCCGGCCGACACCTTCGCGACGTTACCGGCCCAGCCGCGCGATCCGAAGCCCGGTGATCTGGTGCGCGTTTCGGCGCGCGGCTTCCTGGTGCGCGACCTGGACGAGACCCTGCGTCGCTGTTCGGCCAATCTCGACTGGGAGCCGAACGGCGAGGTCGAGTACCTGGATCGCGAGGGCTATCGCCGCGCGCGGATGCCATTCACGGTCGCCAACAGCGCGAGCCTCGACGTGATCCAGCCCGGGCGTTGGAACAGCGAGCTCGGCCACTACCTGAACAACTGGGGTCCGGGCCTGCACTACATCCGCATTGCGGTGAACGGCCTCGCGGCCAAGGCCGAGGACCTCCGTGCGCGCGGTACGCGCTTCGAGTGGATCGAGGAATCCGAGGCAGTGGGTGGCGGCTCGCTGATCAAGCTCGATCCGGCCGAGTTGCGCGGGCAGGTGATCGAGTTCGAGGAGGGCTGAGATGGCAGCCGAAGTCGAGATCGGGACGGCCTTCGCCGGCGTGCAGGCGAGCGTGGTCAACGCGGCGGTGACGGTCGAGCGTCAGGGCGGCATCGGCTGGATCGTGCTGACCCGGCCGAAGCAGATCAATGCCATCAACGACGACATCCGTGTCGGCGTGCCGCTGGCCCTGCGCGCGCTCGAGGCCGACCCGACCATCCGCGTGATCGTGATCCGTGGTGACGGCCCGCGCGGTTTCTGCGCCGGCGCCGACATCAAGGAGCAGCGCGGGCCGGAGACGGCGATCGAGGTGCGTCGTCGCATGGAGGGTGCACGCTGGGTCGAGGCCTTCGATGTCGCCGAGAAGCCCACGATTGCGGCCATCCATGGTTATTGCATGGGCGGCGGGATGGAACTCGCGCTGGCCTGCGACATACGTTTCGCGACCCCCGACGCGGTGTTCAGCCTGCCAGAAACCGCGCTCGGCCTGATTCCGGGCGGCGGCGGCACGCAGCGCCTGCCCCGTGTGGTCGGTCCGGGCCGGGCGATGGACCTGCTCCTCACCGGCGACCGCCTCGGGGCGGCCGAGGCAAAGGCGATCGGGCTCGTTACGCGCGTGTCGCGTTCATCGGAAGAGCTGCTCGACGAGGTGCGGGAGTTCGCCGTGCGGATCGCCGCGCGTGCGCCGGCCGCGACCCTCAGCGTGAAGCGCGCCGCGCGGGCGGCGCTGGATGTGGATCTGAAAAAGGGCCTCGATCTCGAGCTGGATCTCTTCGCCATGCTCAAGCCCAGCGACGATGCGAACGAGGCGGCGGCCGCCTTCCGCGAGAAGCGCGAGCCGCGCTTCACGGGCCGCTGAGGCGCGGCTGCGGCGACGACAGGAATCAGGAGACAGGCAGATGAGCGAAAGAAAAATGGAAGGCCGGGTTGCGATCGTGACCGGCGCGGGCGGTGGTTTGGGCGCCGAGGCGGCGCGCGTTTTGGCGATGCACGGCGCGAGCGTGGCCATCGTAGACATCGACATCGAGGCCGCGCAAAAGGTGGCCGGCGAGATCGAGGCGGCTGGCGGCGAAGCGCTCGC
>JBFGZP010000001.1:0-41537 GCA_041586695.1 Thauera sp. | reverse complement strand
CTTCTGCTCGATGAAGATCACCCAGGACGTGCGCGACTTCGCCGCCGCCCAGGGCATCAGCGAGAACGATGCGCTCAAGAAGGGCATGGAAGTGAAGGCGGTCGAGTTCGTGAAGTCGGGCGCAGAAGTCTATCGGCAGGTTTAAGCAGGCCTGAGCCAGCATTCGCCCGGCGCCGCCGCGCCGGGCGCGAACCCCGCCACGGCGGGGTTTTTCGTTGTCACGAACCCCTTCGAATCGCTGCATGACGCCTCTCGACAGCCTCACCGAATCCGAGCTCATCGCCTGGCTCGGCCCGAACGAAATCGCCAAGGGCCTTGCCTACCTGCCCCGCGTCACCGACCTCGTGAGCGACGCAAGCAGCGTCCACGCGCGGGTACGCGGCACGCAGCGCACGCCCTACAGCGTTCAGGTCGAGCTCATCGACACGCCGGCCGAGGGCCGGGCGCTGTTTTCCGCCTGCACCTGCCCGGTCGGCCGGCGCTGCAAGCACGTCGCGGCGACGATGCTGCTGTGGTTGCGCGAGCGCAGGGACACGAGCCGGCCGCGAGAGCAGGTGCTGGCCTGGGTCGAGGCCTTGCGCAACGAGGCGGGGGACAAGGCCGCCACGACAGGCGCGACGAGAAAACCGAGCAGCACGCACGCGTTGCGCTACCTGATTCACCGCCCGCCGTATTCGCCCGAATACCTGGTGAGCTGCTTCAAGGCGCGACTCGACAAGCAGGGCCAGATCCGCCAGACCGAGCGCTGGGACAACATCGAGCGCGCCCTCGAAGTTCCGCCCGCCTTCATCGACGACACCGACCTCGAGATCCTGCGCCTGCTGTCGGCGCATCGGCCGCGCGTTCGCCCGCATGTGCCCGGCCTGCCGCTCGACGGACGCAATGCCGCCGAGCTGCTGCGCGACCTGGTCGCGAGCGGCCGGGCAGGTTTCGACACTTTCAGCGCGCCGCCGCTGCGACCCGGTGAGTCGCGCCGCGGCACCCCGGCGTGGTCCATCACCGCCGACGGTCGGCGTGCGCCGACGGTGCGGCTGGAGCCTGCGGCCGACGTCGTGTTGCCGGTGCTGCCGCCCTGGTATGTCGACACCGCGACCGGCCTCGCCGGGCCGATCGACTTCGAGGTTCCGGCCGAACTCGTCCGTCGCATGCTGTTGCTGCCACCGTTGACGCAGGTCGAGGCCGAGTTCGTCACCGACGCCCTCACCGAGCTCGCGCCCGAGCTGCCGGCACCCACGCGCGGCGGCGAGCCCGCGCTGAAACTGACCGGGCCACCGCAGCCGGTGCTGCGTCTATTCACGGTGCGCGTTAGCCGCGCCAGCTACCGCGACTACCTGCCTCACGGCACCGACCGCTTCGACTACGCCACGCTGGCGTTTCGTTACGGCCCGCTCACGGTCGAGGCTGACGACGGCGCCCTGTTCCATCCCCTGCCTGACGGCCGCACGGCGCGGCTCGAGCGCGACACCCTCGCCGAAGGCATGGCCTCGCGCCGGCTGGCGAAAGCGGGCCTGAGCCGCGTTCCGCCCGGCCGGGTGCACGCGCGCGACAAGGCACTGCCGGCCGGCGCGCTCGGACTCGCCAGCGAGGAGGCCTGGCCCGCCTTCACCGCCGAGCTGCTGCCCGAACTGGAGGCCGAAGGCTGGCAGATCGTGCTGCCCACCGACTTCCGCCACCATGCGATCGACATCGAAGCGCTGTTCCTCGACGTCGACGAAGCCGATGGCGGCTGGCTCGACATCTCGCCCGGCATCGAGGTCGAGGGCAAGCCGGTGGCACTGGCGCCGCTGCTGGCGGAGCTGTTCGCGCGGGATCCGCGCTGGCTGTCGGGGCGCATCGACGACATCGCCGACGCCGAATCGATCATCCTCGGCCACGAGCAGCTCGGCCGCCTGCGCATGCCCGCCGGGCGCCTGAAGCCGCTGGTGCGTGCGCTCGTCGACCTGTTCGAGCGCGACGACGGCCGCCTGCGGATCTCGCGACTCGATGCCCTGCGTCTGGCCGAGCTCGAACTACCCGGCCGCAGCGCCGATGTCGTCGCCGCGGTGGCCGCACTGCTGCGCGATGGCAAGGGCGTCGAGCCGGTTGCAACACCGAGGGGCTTCCGCGCCGAGCTGCGGCCCTATCAGCTCGAAGGCCTCGCCTGGCTGCAGCACCTCGTCCGCCACGACCTCGCCGGCATCCTCGCCGACGACATGGGCCTGGGCAAGACGGCGCAGGCGCTCGCCCACCTGCTCACGGAAAAGCACGCCGGCCGCCTCGACCTGCCCGCGCTGGTGATCCTGCCCACCTCGCTGGTGTTCAACTGGGAGACGGAAGCGGAGCGCTTCGCCCCCGGGCTTAAGATGCTGAACCTGCACGGCGCCGACCGCCACGCCCGCTTCGACGAGCTCGACGGCGTCGACGTCGCCCTCACCACCTACCCCCTGCTGTGGCGCGACGCCGCAGCCCTGCAGGCGCGCGAATGGAGCCTGCTGATCCTGGACGAAGCGCAGACGGTCAAGAACGCCGCCAGCAAGGGCGCGCAGGTGATACGCCGCCTGCGCGCACGCCATCGCCTCGGCCTGACCGGCACGCCGCTGGAGAACCATCTCGGCGAATTGTGGGCGCAGTTCGACTTCCTGCTGCCGGGCTTTCTCGGCTCGCACAAGCAGTTCACCGCGACCTGGCGCACGCCGATCGAACGAAACGGCGATACCGTGCGTCGGGACCTGCTCGCCGCCCGGCTCCGGCCCTTCATCCTGCGCCGGCGCAAGGAAGACGTGGCGAAGGAGCTGCCGCCGAAAACCGTGATCGTGCGCAGCGTCGGTCTAGCAGGCGGCCAGCGCGACCTCTACGAGACCGTGCGCGCGGCGATGGACGCGAAGATCCGCGCCGAAATCGCCGGCAAGGGCTACGCCCGCAGCCAGATCGTCATCCTCGACGCGCTGCTGAAGCTGCGCCAGGTGTGCTGCGATCCGCGCCTGCTCAAGTCCCCCGCCGCGGCGCGGGTGAAGGAGCGCGCCAAGCTCGACCTGCTGATGGACATGCTGCCGGAGCTCATCGCCGAGGGCCGGCGCATTCTGGTGTTCTCGCAGTTCACCCAGATGCTGGCACTGATCGCGACCGAGCTCGAGCGCGCCAGGATCGGCTGGGTCAGCCTCACCGGCGAAACGCGCGACCGCCGCATCCCGGTCGAAGACTTCCAGAAGGGTCGGGCGCCCGTATTCCTGATCAGTCTGAAGGCAGGTGGCGTCGGCCTCAACCTCACCGCCGCCGACACCGTGATCCACTACGACCCCTGGTGGAATCCCGCTGCCGAGAACCAGGCCACCGACCGCGCGCACCGCATCGGCCAGGACAAGCCGGTGTTCGTGTTCAAGCTGATTTGCGCCGGCAGCATCGAGGAACGCATCGTCGCGCTGCAGGAACGCAAGGCCGCGCTGGCCGCTGGCGTGCTGTCGGAGGACGGCGACGCCCTGGCGAAATTCGGCGCGGCGGACATCGCCGCCCTGCTCGCGCCGCTGCCGCCAACAGGCCACTGATCTTCCCCGCCCGGCGTGGCGCAGGAAAGCGACAGGCCAGCGGGACGCGGTCCGGCTGGCCTGTCGATGCCGGGCGCGCTCAGGCGCGCTCCGGCCTTGTTGCGATACTGCGCGCTCAGCGCGCGGCTTCGGCGATGAAAATCTCCACGCGACGGTTCATTGCGCGCCCGGCCGAGGAGCTGTTGTCGGCCACCGGCTGACGCGATCCGCGACCGTCGATGGCGATGCGGGTCGCGGATACGCCGCGGGCGACGAGGTAGTCGCGGGTCGCGGCGGCGCGGTTGACCGACAGCGGATCGTTCACCGCATCGGAGCCGGTGCTGTCGGTGTGGCCGACGATGGTGACGGTCGTGACCGGGTTCTGGTTCAGCGTGCTGGCGAGCCGGTCGAGGATCGGGCGCATGTTCGACTTGATGTCGTAGCGACCGACATCGAAGGAGATGTCGCTCGGGATGTCGAGCTTGAGCTGGTTGTCCACGGTCTGCGAGACGCCGACCCCCGTGCCCTGGGTGGCCTGCTCCATGGCGGCCTTCTGCTCCTGCATGCGCTGCGACCACAGATAGCCGCCGGCGGCGCCGAGCGCAGCACCGACCGCAGCACCGGTCGCCGTGCTCTTGCTCTTGTTGCCACCGGCCGTGGTGCGGCCGATGACAGCACCGGTCAGCGCGCCGATAGCGGCGCCGGTGCCGGTATCGCGCTGCGTTTCGCTCATGCCGGCGCAACCTGAGAGGCCGCTGGCGGCCAGGCTCACTGCGCAAAGCGAAATGACGAACTTTTTCATCTTATGACCTCCATGGGGTAAGCACTCACGGGATTATCCGCGCGCGATATCGGGGCATTGCGCGTCAAGTGTGCAACAAAGGATGACGACATACCAGCTGCGGCTGCCGGCCTCAGCCGCGCAGGGTGTTGAACAGCGCGTAACCGCACCAGGTCATGAGGACCGAGCCGGCCAGGTGCGCCGTCAGGTGAAGGCCGAACCAGCCGAGCGCGCCGCGCTGCAGCAGGTGAAAGGCCTCGGCCGAGTAGGTGGAAAACGTGGTGAGCCCACCGAGCAAGCCGGTTGTGAGCAGCAGTTTGAGCGCAGGCGAAAGCGTAGGCCAGACCTGGATGGCCGCGAGCGCCACGCCCATCAGGAAGCCACCGGCGAGGTTCGCCGCCAGCGTGCCGAGCGGCATCGCGGCGAACAAGGGGTTGAGCCAGGCGCCGAGCCCCCAGCGCAACCATGCGCCGCAGGCCGCACCGACACCCACGGCCGCGAAGGCGGCGAGGCTCATTGGGCGGCCTGCAGCGAGTCGCCGGCCGGCAGGGCGCCGGCCATGTGCAGGGTGCGCGTCGGGAAGGCGATTTCCGCGCCGTGGCCGTCGACGATCCGGGCGATCTTAAGCATCACGTCCTGCTTGATCTCGTGGTAGCGAACCCACACCGTGGTCGTGGTGAAGGTGTAGACGAGGATATCGAGCGAGCTGGCGGAAAACTTGTCGAAGTTCACAATCAGCGTCGTGCCCTGGTCGATCTCGGGATGGGCGCGCAGCATGGCCTTGATGTCATCGACGATCGCCGCGACCTTGTCCATGTCGTCGTAGCGCACGCCCACCACCTCCTTGATCCGGCGGTTGCTCATGCGCGACGGATTCTCCACCGTGATCTGGTTGAAGATCGCGTTGGGAACATAGAGCGGACGCTTGTCGAAGGTGCGGATCCGCGTCAGGCGCCAGCCGATCTCCTCTACCGTGCCCTCGATCTCGCGGTCCGGCGAGCGGATCCAGTCGCCCACGGCGAAGGGGCGGTCGAGATACACCATCAGACCGCCGAAGAAGTTCGCCAGCAGATCCTTGGCGGCGAAGCCCACGGCGATGCCGCCGATACCGCCGAAGGCGAGCACGCCGGAGATCGAGAAACCCAGGCTCTGCAGGCCCACCAGGGCGGCGGTTATCAGCACCGAAACGCGAAGCAGCTTGCCGATGGCGTCGACCGTGGTGCGATCGACCGACTCCCCCCGCGCCAGGCGCTGGGCGATGATGCCGTCCTGGACGTTGCCGATGAAGCGCACCAGGAACCAGGCGATGCAGGAGATCACGCCGATGGTGCGCACCGGCTCGACGGCCTCGAACACGGTCGCTTCGGTTTGCGCCTCGACGATGCGGGCGGCAAAAGCCAGGCCGACGATCCACGCCACGATGGTAAGAGGCCTGCGGGCGGCGGACACCAGCGCGTTGTCCCAAGGCGTCTGCGTGAGCAGGGTGCGCGCCTCGAGCCTGGCGAGGATGCGGCGCAGCGCGAAGTTGATCACCACCACCGCGAACACTACGAGGAAAACCTGCAGCACCGTTGCCATGGCCTCGTCGCCGCCGACGAGGCGGGCAAGCAGCGAGTGCAATGATTCGAGGTTCATCCGGTCATTCCGATCGATTTCAAACCACGCATTCTAGCGCGGCGCCCGGCGCCCCCCGAGGCCTGCGGTGCATCGGCTACAATGCGCGCAGTCACGAAACCGGCGCCCCGGCAACGATCAGGCGCCCGAAACCGGAATTTTCCCGCACGATGAACCCGAAACACGCCCCGGAAGCCGCCGCAACGCCCGCGCCGTCCAACTTCATCCGCAACATCATCGACGCGGACCAGCGCAGCGGCAAATGGGCCGGCCGCGTCGAGACGCGCTTCCCGCCCGAGCCGAACGGCTATCTGCATTACGGCCATGCCAAGTCGATCTGCCTGAACTTCGGCCTCGCCCAGACCTATGGCGGCACCTGCCACCTTCGCTTCGACGACACCAACCCGGAGAAGGAAGAGCAGGAATACGTCGACGCCATCATCGAGGCGGTGCACTGGCTCGGCTTCGAATGGGGCCCCCACCTGTATTTCGCCTCCGATTATTTCGACACCATGTACGCCTGCGCGGTGTGTTTGATCGAGGCCGGCAAGGCCTACGTCGACTCGCTGCCGGCCGACGAGATGCGTGCCCTGCGCGGCACGCTCACCGAGCCCGGCAAGGACAGCCCCTACCGCACGCGCAGCGTGGCGGAGAACCTCGACCTCTTCGCCCGCATGCGCGTGGGCGAGTTCGCCGAGGGTTCGCACGTGCTGCGCGCGAAGGTCGACATGGCGAGCCCCAACATCAACATGCGCGACCCGGCGATCTACCGCATCCGCCACGCCGCGCATCACCGCACCGGCGACGCCTGGCACATCTACCCGATGTACACTTTCGCGCACCCGATCGAGGACGCGATCGAGAACATCACCCATTCGGTGTGCACGCTCGAATTCGAGGATCAGCGCCCGTTCTACGACTGGCTGCTGGACACCCTCGCCAGCGCCGGGCAGTTCCAGCGCCCGCTGCCGCAGCAGATCGAGTTCGCCCGCCTCAACCTCACCTACGTGGTGCTGTCCAAGCGCAAGCTCATCCAGCTGGTGAACGAGGGCCACGTCGATGGCTGGGACGATCCGCGCCTGCCGACGCTGATCGGCGCGCGCCGCCGCGGCTTCACCGCCGAGGGCTTCCGCATGTTCGCCGAGCGCATCGGCGTATCGAAGTCGGATTCGTGGATCGACATGAGCGTGCTCGAAGAGTGCATGCGCGAGCATCTGAACGACACGGCCGAGCGCCGCGTCGCCGTGCTCGACCCGCTCAAGCTCGTCATCACCAACTACGCCGAAGGCGCGTCGGAACTGTGCCAGGCGCCGAACCACCCGCTAAAGGCAGAGCTCGGCAAGCGCGACATGCCCTTCGGCCGCGACTTGTGGATCGAGCGCGAAGACTTCATGGAAACCCCGGTGAAGGGCTTTCACCGCCTCTATCCCGGCAACATGGTGCGGCTGCGCTATGGCTACGTGGTGAAATGCACCGGCTGCGAGAAGGACACCGACGGCAACATCACCACCGTGCTCGCCGAATACATGCCCGACTCGAAATCCGGCACGCCCGGCGCGGACAACTACAAGGTCAAGGGCAACCTGCACTGGGTGTCGGCCGCGCACGGCTGCCGCGCCGAGGTGCGCATCTACGACCGCCTGTTCGCCCACCCCCACCCCGGCCAGCGCCGCGAAGGCGATGCGCCGGATCTGGAGCGCGACTTCCTCGCCGACATCAATCCCGAATCCAAGCGCGTCGTCACCGCCTACCTCGAGCCGGGACTGGCAAACGCACAGGCGGAAGCACACTTCCAGTTCGAACGACACGGCTATTTCGTCGTCGATCGGGTGGACTCCAGGGCGGGCGAACCGGTGTTCAATCGCACGGTGACACTGAAGGACTCCTGGGCCAGGGGCGGCAAATAAGGCCCGACGCGTGAAATCCCTGCGCCGCCTGCTCACGCTCCTCGTCGTCGTGGTCGCAGTCGCAGCCGCGGGCTGGTGGTTCACGCGACCCAAGCCGATCGCGGTCGTCCTGCACGAAGTCGGCCGCGGCACGGTGGAGGCGACGCTGGCCAACACCCGCGCCGGCGAGATCGAGGCCTGCCAGCGCACCAAGCTCGCCACCATCGTCGGCGGGCGCATCGCGTTCCTCGGGGTAAAGGAAGGCGACCGCGTCGACGCCGGCCAGGTGCTGATGAGGCTGTGGAACGGCGACCTCGATGCCCGCCTGGAAGTGAATCGCGCCCAGCTCGACACCGCCCGCCGGCGCGTGCTCGAGGCCTGCACCGTCGCCGACAACGCCGAACGCGAGGCGGCGCGGCAGGCGGCCCTGCTCAAGCGCGGTTTCGTCTCCCCCAGCGCGGAGGAGAGAGCCCGCACCGAAGCCCGCGCGCGGCGCGCGGCCTGCAACACCGCACGTGGCGACGTCGCCACCGCGGCCGCACAGGTCGAGGCCACGGAAACCGATCGCCAACGCACCGTGCTGGTCGCACCCTTCGCCGGCACGGTGGCGAAGATCTCCGGCGAACTGGGCGAATACTCGACGCCCTCGCCGCCGGGCGTGCCGACGCCGCCGGCGATCGACCTCATCGACGACTCCTGCCTCTACGTCAAGGCGCCGATGGACGAGATCGACGCGCCCAAGATCCAGCCCGGCCTGCCGGTGCGGATCACGCTCGAGGCGCTGCCGACGACGGTGTTCGCCGGCCGGGTCAAGCGCGTCGCGCCCTACATCACCGCGGTCGAGAAGCAGGCGCGCACCGTCGAGGTCGACATCGATTTCGTGCGCCCGGAAGAGGCGCGCGGCCTGCTCGTCGGCTACAGCACGGATGTCGAGATTATCCTCGCCAGCCGCGAGGACACACTGCGCGTGCCGACCGCGGCCCTGCGCGAGGGCACGCGCGTGCTGGTCGAGGAACACGGTGTGCTCGCCGAACGCACGCTGCGCACCGGTGTCTCCAACTGGGAATATACCGAGGTGCTCGAAGGCCTTGCCGCCGGCGAGCGCATCGTCACCTCGCTCGAACGCGAAGGCGTGAACGCCGGCGCCCACGTCGTGGCCGAGAACGGCCGCTGAGCGCGCCGACGGATGCCGCCTTCCACGCCATCCACCGCCTCCATCCACCGACTTCAATGACGTCGACCGGGCATTGAGTCCGGTCACCGGATCCGCAGCGCCATGGCACAGATCGAACTCGAGGGCATCGAACGCATCTTCAAGCTCGGCGACAGCGAAGTGCACGCGCTGCGCGAGGTCTCGGTCTCGATCGACCGCGGCGACTACGTCGCCGTCATGGGCCCGTCGGGCTCGGGGAAATCCACCCTGCTCAACCTGCTCGGCCTGCTCGACCGACCCGACGCGGGCCATTACCGGCTCGAGGGCCGCGACGTCACTACCCTGTCCGCCGACGAGCAGGCCGAAGTGCGGCGCGCCCGCATCGGCTTCGTGTTCCAGAGCTTTCACCTCGTCCCCCGGCTATCGGCGGCGGAGAACATCGGCCTGCCGCTGATGCTTGCCGGCCTGCCGGTGGCCGAGCGCGACGCCCGCGTGGCCCGGGCGCTGAAGGACTTCGGCCTCGAGGATCGGGCCCGCCACCGGCCCGAGGAGCTGTCCGGCGGCCAGCGCCAGCGTGTCGCCATTGCCCGCGCCACCATCATGCGCCCGGCGATGCTGCTCGCCGACGAGCCCACCGGCAACCTCGACCGCGCCACCGGCCAGGAGGTGACCGCCCTGCTCGAGGCCTTGAACGCCGGCGGCACCACGCTGATCGTTGTCACCCACGATCCGGTCATGGGCGCGCGGGCGCGCCGCCGGCTGATGATGGAAGACGGCGCGGTGTGCCAGGACCTGCAACAGACCGCCACGGTCGAGGGCACGCCATGACGCCGACGGACACCCTGCACTTCGCCAGCCGCGCCGCCATCGCCTACCCGCTGCGCACGGCGCTGATGGTGCTGGCGATGTCCATCGGCGTCGCCGCCGTCGTGGTGCTCACCGCGCTCGGCGATGGCGCCCGGCGCTACGTGGTGAGCGAGTTCTCCGCCCTCGGCGCCAACCTGATCATCGTCCTGCCCGGACGTACCGAGACCGGCGGGGTGAATCCGGGCAGCTTCATCACCAGCACGCCGCGCGACCTCACCGTGGCCGACGCCGCCGCGCTGTTGCGTGCGCCGCTGGTCACCCGCATCGCGCCGCTGTCGGTTGGAAACTCGGAGATTTCGGCCGGTGGCAAGCTGCGCGAGGTGATGGTCGTGGGCACCAGCGCGGACTACCTCGGCATTCGCAGCTTCACGCTTTCGCAGGGACAGTTCCTGCCGCGCGAGGATCTGTCGCGCGCCAGTGGCGTGGCGGTGATCGGTGACACCCTGCGCGCCGAACTGTTCGGCAGCGAACCGGTGATCGGTCGCATGGTGCGCGTCGGCGACACCCGGCTGCGGGTGATCGGCGTGCTCGCCCCGGCCGGCCAGGGGCTGGGCATGAACACCGACGAGATGGTGATCGTGCCGGTCGCCACCGCGCAGGCGATGTTCGACACCAATTCGCTGTTCCGCATCATGGTCGAGGCCAGGAACCGGGACGCGCTCGCCCCGGCGCAGCGCGAGATCGAGACGCTGTTGCGGGCAAGACGCGACGGCGAACTCGACGTCACCCTGATCACCCAGAACGCCGTGCTCGGCACCTTCGACCGCATCCTCGGCGCGCTCACGCTGGGCGTGGCAGGGATCGCCGCGATCAGCCTCGCAGTGGCCGGCATCCTGGTGATGAACGTGATGCTGGTGGCAGTGACCCAGCGTACCAGCGAGATCGGCCTGCTCAAGGCCCTCGGTGCCAGCGGACGCAGCATCCGGCTGGCCTTCCTGACCGAGGCGGCGCTGCTGTCGCTCGCCGGCGCCGTGGTCGGATTTGCCCTCGGCCACGCCGGCGCCTGGGCTGTCCGCCTCGCCTATCCGGTACTGCCGGCCTGGCCGCCGGACTGGGCGGTGGCCGCCGCGCTCGGCACCGCGCTGGGCACCGGCGTGATCTTCGGTGTGCTGCCCGCGCGCCGCGCCGCCCGTCTCGACCCGGTGCAGGCCCTGGCCAGGCGGTAGGCGGCGATGCGCTGGCAGGATTTCCTCGTTCTCGCGCTGCGCGCGCTTACCGCGCACCGGCTGCGCAGCTTCCTGACCCTGCTGGGCATCGGCGTGGGCATTGCCGCGATGATCCTGCTGACCTCGATCGGCGAGGGCCTGCACCAGTTCGTGCTGAAGGAATTCACCCAGTTCGGCACCAACATCATCGAGATCACGCCCGGGCGGCGCGGTGCGCGCGGCGGCCCGCCCGGCCTGCCCTCGACCGCGCGCGAACTCACGCTGGACGACGCCGCGGCGCTCGCGCGCGTGCCCTTCGTCACCGGGGTGACGCCGGTGGTTTATGGCAACGCCGAAGTGCGTGCCGCCGGGCGCGTGCGGCGCACCAGCGTGTATGGGGTGGGGTCGGACATGGATCGCGTGTTCTCGCTGCGGGCGAAGATCGGACGCTTCCTGCCGCCCGACGACCCGGTGAATGCTCGCGCCTTCGTCGTTCTCGGCGCCAAACTGAGGCTGGAGCTGTTCGGCAACGCCAACCCGCTCGGCCAGCGGGTCGAGATCGGCGCCGAACGCTTTCGCGTCATCGGCGTGATGGAGGAAAAGGGCCAGTTTCTCGGCGTCGATCTCGACGACACGGCCTACATCCCGAGCGCGCGCGGGCTTGCCTTGTACAACCGCGAGGGTCTGATGGAGGTAAACGTCATCTACGAGGAAGGCGTCGCCGCCGCGCGCGTGGCCGACGAGATCCGCAAGCTGCTGGTGGCCCGCCACGGTCGCGAGGACTTCACCCTCACCACCCAGGCCGACATGCTGGCAACGCTGTCGAACATTCTCGACATCCTCACCGCCGCGGTCGGCGCGCTCGGCGGCATTTCGCTGCTGGTGGGCGGCGTTGGCATCGTCACGATCATGACGATCTCGGTGGCCGAGCGCACCAGCGAGATCGGCCTGCTGGTCGCGCTCGGCGCGCGCCGCCGTACCATCCTCGGCCTCTTCCTCGGCGAAGCGGTGGCGCTGGCGGCAATCGGCGGCGTGTTCGGCCTCGTCATCGGCGCCGGCCTAGCGCAACTGGTGGGGATCTTCGTGCCCGCCCTGCCGGTCACGACCCCCTGGCACTTCGTGCTGGTGGCAGAGGCTCTGGCGGTGGCGATCGGCCTCGCGGCTGGCGTGCTGCCTGCGCGCAAGGCGGCGCGGCTCGACGCGGTGGAGGCGCTGCGTGCCGAGTAGGGCAAGCGTCTTCGCTACCCTGGCCGTGCTGCTCGGCGCGGACCTGGCGACCGCTGCGCCGGCGCCCTGGCATGTGTGGCGCAGCCGCATCGACGGTGCCGAACACTGCGCGCAGACATCGCCCGGCCCCGGCTGGGCTCATGCGCGCGGCCCCTATCGCGACCTGCGCTGCTGCGTGCCGGCGCGCCGGCACCGACCCGAACGAGTCGCACCGCCGCCATCCGCACCGCCGCCATCCGTTGACCCAGATCAAAGGTGGCTCAGTTCTCCCGGCGAACGTCGCCCAGGCGACTAGACTGAAACTCGATGCGTCGCGCGACTTCCGTCACAGGCGGCGCGAAAAAATACCGACACCATCAAAGGAGACCTACATGAGTGGCTTTGACTCGCCCATCGGACGCTGCGAAGCGGTGAAGGAAATGGTTCTGCTCGACGAGACGCAGGCCGAGTGCGCGGCCGAACACGGTTGCCAACCAGGACAGAAGTGCCCGCTCGAAGGCTGTTTTGCTCAAGTCAGCGGGCTGTCGGACGAGCACGCCGAAGCCCTCGCTGCCGAGGCAGCTGGTGCTGCGGTGGCGAAAGCCGGCTGCAGGCAGCCGGATAACTGCGCGGCGCGCAAGGCGCGCACGAAGACGACCGCCTAGCGGCGAGCACGGCAAGCTCGCCCCCTGCCTGGGCCCAGCGCCCGGCTGGCACATCGGGTTTGCGAGAATTCAGCGGGGGCGGCATGGACCTTCCATGCCGCCCCCGCCGTGCGTTCAGAAGCGCTCGTCCTCGCGCAGAAAGCGCCACTGGCCGAGCGGCAGGTCGCCCAGTTTGACCTGGCCGATACGCACGCGCTTGAGGCCCACAACGCGCAGGCCGACAAGTTCGCACATGCGGCGAACCTGGCGCTTGCGCCCTTCGCGCAGCACGAAGCGCAGCTGATCGTCATTGATCCACTCGACCTTGGCCGGCCGCAGCTGGCGGCCATCGAGTTCCAGGCCGTGATTGAGCCGTTCGAGGCCGTTGTCGGCGAGTTCGCCCTCGACCCGCACGAGGTATTCCTTGTCGACCTGCGAGTGATCTCCGATCAGCTGGCGGGCGATACGGCCGTCCTGGGTGAGCACCAGCAGGCCGGTCGAATCGATGTCCAGCCGCCCCGCGGGCGCAAGATTCTTCAACTGTGAGGGGTGAAAGCGCTGCGCGCTGTCGCGGTCGAACTGGTTGCACGCCCCGATCAGGCTTACCGCCGGCTCATAGCCCGGTTCGGGCTGACCCGACACATAGCCGACCGGCTTGTGCAGCAGGATCGTCACCCGCTGTGCCTGAACGCGCCTGGCCTCGGGCGCGAGCGTGATGCCGGCGTCGGGGTCGATACGCACGCCCAGTTCGGATACGCGTTTGCCGTCGACGAATACCCAGCCGCGCTCGATCAGCTCGTCGGCCTCGCGGCGCGAGCAGATGCCGCGCTCGGCCATGATCTTTGACAGGCGCACGCCCTCGGGTGGCGTCGCCGCGCCGGCCTCGGCGCGGCCCGCGAGCGGTTCCGATTGCGGCCCCGTTGCGGCCTTTGGCGTCGAAGCCGGGGCAGGCTTGTGCGGCGGGCGCCCGCCCGGGCGGACCGGCGGACGGGGCTCGGATCGGGGCCCTGCGCCCTTGCGTCCGGGCTTGGCGTCGCCACCCCTGGACTGCGGAGATGCGGGCTTGCGCGCACCGCGCGGCGCGACCGCCGGCGCTTCGTCCTGCGCTTCGGCGGGCGCCGGCTTCTTCACTTTCAGGGTGCCCGAGATACGCGAGGGCGCGGGCTGCGGCGGATTCTTGCGGACGGTGCTCAAGACAAACCTCGGCGCGCCGAGCGGCGCAAAGCGGGAACAGGCGCGATTATGCGCCAGTGACGGCCGCGGGCGCGAGCCGGGCGTGCCGGACTCAGCGCTGTGTCGGACCTCTCGCCTTGTCCTCGTCGATGCGATCGAAGGTGCTCCAGCCGTGCTTGCCCGGGCGTGGCACGCCACGGCGCGGGTCGACGTTGCGGTGCAGGTAGGCCTTGGCGAGGAACAGCGCGGTAATCGGTGCAGTCAGGAAGATGAACAGCGTGATCAGCAACTCGTGCGTCGACAGTCCGTGCGCGATGAAGAAGAAGTGCAGCATCGAGGCGAGCAGCAGGCCGCCGAGACCCAGCGTGGCCGCCTTGGTCGGTGCATGCAGGCGACTCATCAGCTCGGGCAGGCGAACCATGCCCCAGGCTCCGACCAGCGAAAAAAGGGTACCGACGACGATCAATGCGGATACGACGATCTCGTGCAGCAGTTCCATCATGCGTTCCTCACTCGATGACGTCGCCGCGGAGGGCGAACTTGCAGTAGGCCACGGTTGACACGAAGCCGAACATGGCGAAGAGCAGTGCGGCCTCGAAGTACACCGCCGTGTGCTGCTGAATGCCGTACAGAACGATGACGCCGATGATGTTGATCACCATGGTGTCGACGGCGAGCACGCGGTCCATCGCGGTCGGCCCGCGGAACAGCCGCAGCAGATTGAGCAGCAGCGCCAGCGAAAGCGCCGCGAAGCCAAAGGCGATTGCATAGTCGATCATTCGAAGATCTCCTTCAGGCGCGCTTCGTAGCGTGTCTTCATGTTGCGCACTGCCTCGTCGGCATCGGGGGCATCGAGGCAGTGCACGAGAAGGCTGCGTCCGTCGGCCGAGAGGTCGGCGCTGACCGTGCCCGGCGTCATCGTGATCGTGCCGGCGAACAAGGTGATGGCCTCGGGCGTGACGAGATCGAGCGGCACCGCGACCCAGCGCGTGTTGAAGCGGTCCAGTGGCCGGAACAAGATGAGCTGCGCCACCTGCACATTGGCCACGATGATGTCCCACAGCACCAGGAAGAAGTAGGCAAGCGCCTTGCTGTAGCTGCGGATGCGGGGTGGCCGCGGCCAAAGGTCGGCGATCAGCAGCGGGATCACGAAACCGAGCACGAGACCCAGCACCAGGTGGGCGAGACTGAAGCTGTTCTGCAGCAGCAGCCAGGATACCGCCAGCACGATGGTGAGCAGCGGGTGGGGCAACCACTCGCGCCGGGTGGGCGAAGAATGCGGAGTCTGCGACATCACTCGTTTCCTCCGGCGACGCCAAGCACCGCATCGATGTACTGGGCCGGCTGATGAATCTGGGCGGCGGTCTCGTCCATCCAGGCCACGACCGGGCCGGCGAAGCCGGTCAGCGCCACGATGCTGGCCAGCATCGCCGCGATCGCCAGCAGCGGCAGCGGCGCCGCCGCCGGCCACTGGGCACGCCCATCCTCGTCGACCGGCACCGTCGACTGAAGGGCCGAGCTCTTCCAGAACAGCGTGCTGCCGGCACGGCCGAAGGCGACGAGCGATGTCAGGGAGATGGATAGCATCAGGGTCCAGATCCAGATCGCACTCTGTGACGCGCGCGCACTGTCGAGAATGAGCAGCTTGCCGAGAAAGCCGGACAGCGGTGGCATGCCGCAGATGGCGATGCCGCCGAGAAAGAAGGTCACGGCCAGCAAGCCGCTCTGGGCAAAGGGTGGCGCCACCGTGAGCCGGTCCGACTCGCGACCGCGACGCTGGGCGATCTGGTCGGCAATCAGGAACAGCACGGCCGCGGCGAAGGTGGAATGCACCAGGTAATACAGGCCTGCGCTCAGTGCCTGCGGGGTGAACAGCGCGACCGCGATCAGCAGGTTGCCCATCGAGCCGATCACCGCGAAGCTGGCGAAGTGCGCGACCGTGCGCGAGGCCAGCACGCCGAGGCCGCCGAGCCCCAGGGTCAGCAGCGCCGCCGGCATCAGCCACGGGGCGGCAATCCAGGCCGACACGCCGGCGTCGGCACCGAAGGCCAGAGTGTACAGGCGGATGATCGAATACGCCCCGACCTTGGTCATGATCGCGAACAGGGCGCCCACCGGCGCGGGCGCATTGGCGTAGGTGCCCGGCAGCCAGAAATGCACCGGCACCAGCGCCGCCTTGACGGAAAACACCAGCAGCAGCAGCAGCGCACCGGTGTTCAACAGTGCGCGGTCGCCCTCCGCCACCAGCGGCACCTTGAGCGCCAGGTCGGCCATGTTGAGGGTGCCGGCGACGCTGTAGATCATCCCGACCGCGATGAGGAAGAGCGTCGATCCGACCAGATTGACGACGACGTACTGCACTCCCGCGCGCACGCGGTCGGGGCCGCCACCATGCACCATCAGGCCGTAGGAAGCGATGAGCAGGATCTCGAAGAACACGAAGAGGTTGAAGAAGTCGCCCGTCAGGAAGGCACCGTTGATGCCCATGAGCTGGAACTGCCACAGCGCATGGAAGTGCTTCCCCCGCCGGTCCCAGCCGTCGATCGCATAGACAAGGGCGATCAGGCTCAGCACCGCGCTCAGCAAGAGCATCAGCGCCGACAGGCGGTCGAGCACGAGCACGATGCCGAACGGCGCCGGCCAGTCACCGAGCGAATACAGCTGCGGTGGCTCGCCGGACGCGCTCGCGAGCAAAGCTGCGGTGAGCACCACCAGGGCCAGGTTTCCGGCCACCGACAGCGTGCGCGCCAACACGATGTCGTAGCGCGCGGCCATGATGAGGACCGGCGCGAGCATGGCCGGGAGCAGGATCGGCACGATGATCCAGTGGTTCATCGCGATGCTCCCGGGGGTGCGTCCAGCCCGGCCACGTCGGCGTCCGCGGCCTCCGGGTCGGGGTCGAGCGCCATCGCCGATTCGGGCAGGTCGACAATGTCGTCGTCGTTCTCCAGAAAGCTGCGCAAGGCCATCACCACCGCGACCGCGGTCATGCCGAAGGAAATGACGATGGCCGTAAGGACCAGGGCCTGCGGCAGTGGATCGGTGTAGGCCTGGGCAAGATCGTTGATGACGGGTGGAAGATTCACGGTGAGGCGGCCCATCGAGAACAGGAACACGTTGGTGGCGTACGACAGCAGGGCGAGGCCGAGCACCACCGGAAACGTGCGTTTGCGCAACAACAGGTAGACGCCCGCGGCGGTCAGCACGCCCACGCCGCTGGCAACCAGAAACTCCATTTCAGCTCTCCCTCGAGCGGGCCAGCCCGGGCCGGGATGGATCGACGTCCATCGGTTCGCGGTTCACCAGTAAATGTTCGGCGCGCCGCCCGATGCGCGACAGATTCGCCAGCGCGAGCATGGTGGCGCCGACGACGACGAGGAATACGCCGATATCGAAGAACATTGCCGAAGCGACATGCAGTTCGCCGAGTAATGGCAGTTCGAAGTGCCACACCGTGCTGGTCAGGAAGGGGTAACCCGCCATCCACGAACCGATGCCGGTCAGCGCCGCCGCGAGCACGCCCGAGCCGATCAGTGCATGGTAGTCGACCTTCATGCGCTGGGCCGCCCAGCCGAAACCGCTCGCCATGTATTGCACGATGAGCGCAATCGCCACCACCAGGCCGGCGATGAAGCCACCGCCAGGCACATTGTGGCCGCGCAGGAAGATGAACACCCCCACGAGCAGTGACAGCGGCAGCATCACGCGGGTCGCCACCGCCAGCATCAAGGGGTGGCGATCGGCCGCGCGCGTCTGGTCGGGCACCCAGGCGGCGAGCTTGCGCCCTACGGCCCCGAACATCGCACCGTCGAGCAGGGCGAAGATGGCGAGCGCGGCAATGCCGAGCACGATGATCTCGCCGAAGGTGTCGAAGCCGCGGAAATCCACCAGAATGACGTTCACCACGTTGGTGCCGCCGCCCCCCGGCACGGACTGCTCGAGGTAGTAGCCCGACAGCGTCTCGAAGTCGCGTGTCAGCACCGCCCACGCCGCGCCACCGACACCCAGGCCGGCGGCTCCCGCCAGCGCGGCATCGAGCACGTGACGGCCACGACCGCTCTCGCGCGGCGTCTCCTTGGGCAGGAAGTTGAGCGCCAGCAACATCAGGATGACCGTCACCACCTCGACCGAGATCTGCGTCAGCGCCAGGTCCGGCGCCGACAGGTAGACGAAGCCGATCGACACGATGAGGCCGATCACGCCGACCACGACCAGCGCCAGCAGGCGCTGGCGATGCATCGTCACGACGGCGAGACAGGCCGCGACCAGCAGCACCCAGCCGACGACCGCGACGGCCGTCGCCGGCAACAGCGCACGCTCGCCCGGTGCATGGGTACTGCCCAGGAAGGTGGCATAACCGAGCAACAGCGCGGTGCCGACCATGAAACCCAGATAACGCTGCAACGAACCGTTGTGCACGCCGTGGGTGATGGTCAGGGCCAGATCGACGACGAAGCTGATCGTGGCGCGAAACATCGCGCGCGCCTCCGGATGCGGTCCGGCCAGCCACGCGGCCCGCACCGCACGCCAGTTCTTCAGCACCACGATGCCCACGGTCACCGCCACGGCGCTCATGCCGAGCGCCGGCGTGAAGCCGTGCCACAGGGCGAGCTGATAGTCGAGCACCTCGCCCCCGGTCACCGCCCGGGAGACCGTGCGCACCAGTGGTCCGGCGACGGATTCGGGAAACAGGCCGATGAGCACGACCAGCACCACCAGCAGCGCAGGCGGCAGCCACATGCCCACCGGCGGATCGTGCGGTTTGCGAGGATAGTCGTCGCGTCTGTGGCCGAAGAAAACGTGGAACATGTAGCGAAACGAGTAGGCCACCGAGAAGCAGGCAGCAACCGTGGCCAGCAGTGGAACCGGCCAGCCCAGCCCGCCCCAGTCGGTCAACGAAGCCTCGTGCAGCATCATTTCCTTCGACAGGAAGCCGTTGAGCAAGGGCAGGCCCGCCATCGAGGCCCCCGCCAGCATCACCAGTGTCGCCGTGATCGGCATCAGATGGGCGAGGCCGCCAAGGCGCTTGATGTCACGCGTACCGGTCTCGTGATCGACGATACCCGCGGTCATGAACAGCGCGGCCTTGAAGGTGGCGTGGTTGAGGATGTGGAATACCGCCGCGACCGCTGCGATCGGCGTACCGAAGCCGAGCAGCATCGTCACCAGCCCGAGGTGGCTGACGGTCGAGAATGCCAGCAGCCCCTTCAGGTCATCCTTGAACAGCGCGATGTAGGCGGCGATCAGCATGGTCAGCAGGCCGGTCGTGGCGACGATGTAGAACCATTCGTCGGTTCCGGCCAGCACCGGCCACATCCTCGCCATCAGGAAGATGCCCGCCTTCACCATGGTCGCCGAATGCAGGTAGGCGGACACCGGCGTCGGCGCCGCCATTGCGTGCGGCAGCCAGAAATGAAAGGGGAACTGTGCGCTCTTGGTGAAACAGCCGGCGAGGATCAACACCAGCGCCGGCAGATACAGCGGCGAATTCTGGATCGCCTCGCGCTGCAGAAGGATGTCGGTGAGATCGTAGGAGCCGGCGATGTCGCCCAGGATCAGCATCCCCGCGATCATCGCCAGGCCACCGGCGGCGGTCACTGTGAGCGCCATCCTCGCCCCCCGGCGACCGTCGGGCAGATGCTTCCAGTAGCCGATCAGGAGGAAGGAAGACAGGCTGGTGAGTTCCCAGAACACCACCAGCAGCAGGATGTTGTCCGACAGCACGATGCCGACCATCGCGCCCTGGAACAGCAGCAGATAACTGTAGAAGGTGCCCATCGGGTCATCCTTCGACAGGTAGAACCGGGCGTAGATGATGATGAGCAGGCCGATGCCGAGAATCAGCCCGGCGAAGAAGAAACCGAGGCCGTCGACGAAGAAGCTCGCATTGAGGCCGAGGGCGGGCAGCCAGGTCCAGCTTGCTCGCACCACCTCGCCGTTGAACACCGTTCCCGCGTGCGCCATCAGCAGGACGAAGGCGAGCAAGGTGACCGTGAAGCTCGTCATCGCGCAGGCGTTGCGCCCGGCGCGGATCATCAGCGGCGGAAAGACCGCGCCAATGAAAGGCAGCATCACGATCAGGACAAGACTCATTGGAAATTCCCGCGATTGATGAAGGCTGACACCGGAGCAGACCACTTTTCCCGCGACTGGCGCAATCGGGCAAAGTCCTGACGGAGCGGCCAGGCGCGGATCATCGAGGCAAAAGTATATCTGCCGCCCGTATCCGCGACCACAGTCGATCGCGCCATGCGGCGCCGGCGTCGGCGGAACGCGGACTCAGGCGCTGCCACCATGTCGCCCGGCAGGTCCGGCACAAGTCAGCGGGATCGGACGAAACCGCGAGCATATGGTTCCATGCAGGCATGGCACAGCGACCGCGACAAGGCCTCGGCGCGCGAACAGCAACGGACTGCCACAGCGCAAGCGCATTTCACTGGGCGAAATCTGCCCAGCCGGGTACCATTCCAAGGTCCGCAATAACCATCAGGCCACCGTGTCCGCACGCAAGATCGAATCGACCGCAGCGCCGGCTTCTGCCGAGGGCAAGAACCCCATACAGGTCATCGAGCGCATGATGAAGCTGCTCGATGTACTTGCCCTGCACGCCGATCCGGTGCCGCTCAAGCAACTCGCGCTGGAGACCGGGCTGCACCCCTCGACCGCGCACCGCATCCTCGGCGCGATGGCGCAGAGCGACTTCGTCGAGCGCGCCGACGCCGGCGTCTACCGGCTCGGCATCCGCCTGCTCGAACTCGGTAGCCTGGTGCGCTCCCGCATCTCGCTGCGCGAATCCGCAATGCCATTGATGCTCAAGTTGCATGCCGCGACCGGTGAAAGCGTCAACCTCGGCATCCGCGCCGGCGACGAGATCGTCTATGTCGAGCGCACTTCCAGCGGCCGCTCGTCGGTCCGGGTGGTGCACATCGTTGGCGCCCGCGCCCCGCTCCACACCACGGCCAGCGGCAAGCTCTTCCTCATGGAGGACGGCACGGATCGAATTCGCGACTACGCACGACGCACCGGCCTGCCCGGCTCGACACCGGCGTCGATCGTGACGCTGCCCGCGCTGGAGAAGGAACTCGACCGTGTGCGCCGTCACGGCGTGGCCTTCGACCTCGACGAAGTGGAGGCGGGTGTGCGCTGCATCGCCGCGGGCATCCGCAACGACAGCGGTGAACTCATCGCGGGCCTTTCCCTGTCGACCCCGTCCGAACGCTTCAATCCCGACTGGGCCCCGCTGGTGCGCGAAACCGCGGACGAAATCTCGCACGCGCTCGGTTACAGCGCCCCCGCGAAGGTGGCCAACTAGAAGGGCTCAGCCCTCGCGCCGCTTCGGCGCGGCCGCCAGCCGCTCGGTGGCGGCAAGCTCGAGCCATCTGCGCACGCGCTGCGCATCGGCGGTGCGCGTGTAGCGCCCGGTGGAATCCATCAGCACGATTACCACCGGCTGCTGCTGCATCCAGGCCTGCATGACCAGGCAACGCCCGGCCTCGCTGATATAGCCCGTCTTCGACACACTGATGGCCCACTCCGGGCTCTTGACCAGGCCGTTGGTGTTGCCGAAGCGCAGCATTCGGCCCGAAATCTGCAGGTGACGTTCGGGCGTTGTCGAAAAATCACGGATCAGTGGGTAGGACGCGGCCGCTGCAACCATTTTCGCCAGGTCGCGCGGACTGGACACGTTCGATGGATTCAGGCCCGTGCTGTCGAGGAAGCGGGTCTCCCACAGGCCGAGCAGGCGCGCCTTGACGTTCATCGCCTCGATGAAGGCCTGCTCGCCCCCGGGGTAGTAACGCGCCAGCGCCGAAGCGGCACGGTTCTCCGACGACATCAGCGCCAGCTGCAGCATCTCCTCGCGCGTGAGCCTGGTACCGATCGACAGCCGCGAACCGGTTCCCTTCAGGGTGTCGATATCGGCTTCGGAAATGCTCAGGGTGTCGGACAAGCCCTGCCCGCCGTCGAGGACGACCATCGCAGTCATCAGTTTGGTGATCGAGGCAATCGGCACCACGCTCGCACCGTTGCGCTCGAGCAGCACCTCGCCGGTGGCCTGGTTGGCGACGTAGAACGCGCTCGAGCCGAGCATCGGAAAGCCCTTGGCGTCCAGCGAGAGCGGGGTCTCGCGCACGTCGTCGGCAGCGGAAGCGGCCACCGGCGCCGCCTTGCGCGCCGCGACTTTGCGCGGGACCGGCTTCGCCTTCGCACGCGCCGACGACTTCTTCGCCTTTGCAGTCTTGGCCGCGGCCCTGGGCGCGGGCTTGCCTGCGGCCGCAGTCCTGGCGGATTTGGCCGTCGTGGCGGCCGTGGTCGCAGCCGAGGCGGAATTCCAGCCCGCTTGCGGGAGGAGCAGGCCAAACAGGGCGAGAAGGAGGATAAGTGGCTTCATCGGCTTCGGCACGCCAGGACAATACCTGAATTGGGTTCTTCTTAATTCTTAGCTAAAAGAACCAGATAGCAAGTTCTTTTGAAGCAGTTTCGTAATTCTTTCACACATTTTTACACGAAGGGAGAAATCGCGTAGCGTACCGTTACAAAAAAGCCGGAAACCCACTGGCGTAGACCGCTAGATGCGCAGAAAAGTGGCAACCTCATCGCGCCGGGCCATCGCATCCTCGTAGCCGAGGTCTATGAGGGCACGGGTGAAACCCGGCTCGAACAGCAGGTAGGACAACACGGTCGATCCCTCGGGGCGCATCACGCCGACACCGCGCAGGACCGCGCGCAACAGCGGCGGCAGGCTGCCGCGGTAGCGCCCGGCGATGGTGTCGATGCGTTGCGAGGGCGAGATCACCAGGGTCTCGATCGGGCGCAGGCCGATCCCCGCCGCCTGCCGTTGCGCCGCGCTGAGACTGCCGACTGTCTCGTTGATGCGGCCGAGGCGCTCGAGATCGACCTCCAGCGTGTCCAGGAAGATGCTCGACAGCGCATGGCCGGCGATCTGCGCCGGCGACGGGTAGGCGTCGGCGCGCTGGCGCCCCTCCTCGGCCATGCGCCCGGCACCGATGACCATCACCCGGTCGGCGCCGAAGTGGATCGCCGGGCTCACCGGCGCGAGCTGGCGCATCGCACCATCGCCGAAATACTCGCGGTTGATCTTCACTGCCGGAAAGACAAAGGGCAAGGCGCTGGTGGCCATCAGGTGATCGACCTCGAGCCGCGCACGCACCCCCATGCGGTGCGCGCGACGCCACGGCTGAATGTCGGCAGAGCCGTCGAAGAAAGCCAGGCTCTCGCCCGAGGCGTAACCGGATGCGGTGATGCTGATCGCGTGCAGCTCACCGAGCTTGATGGCGCGCTCGATCGCGGAAAAATCCAGCAGCCGGGTCAAAAGGGCGCGCAGCGGCGAATTGTCCAGCAGGGCTCGCGGCGTCTGCCGTACCGCCCAGCCGGTGAAGATGGCCGAACCCCAGCGCAGCCCGCTGCCCAGCAGCGCCATCGGATCCACCCGATAGACCTGATCGACATGAAAATTGCGCCAGATGCGCTCGATGCGGCGCACCGCATGGCCGAAACTCGCCGAATGCACCGCCAGCGCCACCGCGTTGATGCCGCCGGCAGAGGTGCCGCACAGGATCGGAAAGGGATTGCCCGGCCGCCGGCCACGGATCTCGCGAATCGCCGACAACACGCCGACCTGGTAGGCGGCGCGCGCGCCGCCACCCGTCAGCACCAGCGCCGCCCGTCCGTCGTCGAGCCCCATCACACGCCCCCCGCCCCGTAACGCAGTTCAGGATGGCGCATGCGCGGGACCGCCGACAAGGAACTACTACCCCTGCGCCGCCTCGACCACGGTGAGCGCGGTCATGTTGATGATGCGGCGCACCGTCGCCGACGGCGTCAGGATGTGCACCGGCTTGGCCGCGCCGAGCAGGATCGGGCCCACGGTCATGCCCTCGCCCGCCGCATTCTTGAGCAGATTGAACGCGATGTTGGCCGCATCCAGCGTCGGGAAGATCAGCAGGTTGGCGTCCTCGCGCATGCTCGCATTGGGGAAGATCTGCAGGCGATGGCGGGCATCCAGGGCCGAATCGCCATGCATCTCGCCCTCCACCGGCAGCTCCGGATGGCGCTCGTGCAACAGGCGAAGCGCGGTGCGCATCTTTTCGGCAGTCGGCGAGTCGGCCGAGCCGAAGGACGAGTGCGACAGCAGCGCGACGCGGGGTTCGATGCCGAAACGCTTCATCTCCTCGGCCGCAAGCAGCGTCATCTCCACGATCTGCTCGGGCGTCGGATCGTAATTGACATAGGTGTCGGCCAGGAACAGGGTGCGCTCGGGCAGGCTGAGCACGTTGACCGTGTACAGGTGATTGACGCCCTCGCGCCGCCCCAGCACCGTCTCGACGAACTCCCGGTGCAGGCGATGCATGCCGTAGGTGCCGCAGACCAGGCCGTCGCCATAGCCGAACTTCAGCAACAGCGTGCCGATCAGCGTGGTCCGGCGGCGCACCTCCTTCTTCGCATACTCGACCGACACACCCTTGCGCTCCATGAGCGCGTGGTAGTGGGTCCACAGTTCCTGGAAGCGCGGGTCGGAATCCGGGTTCACGAGCTCGAAATCGCGATCCACCGCCATGCGCAGGCCGAAGCGTTCGATGTTGTTCGCCACGACCTCGGGCCGGCCGATCAGGATCGGGCGGGCCAGGCCCTCGTCGACCACGGTCTGCACCGCGCGCAACACCTTCTCGGACTCACCCTCGGAGAAGATGATCCGCTTCGGGTTCATGTGCGCGGCAGCAAACACCGGCTTCATCAGCAGGCCGGAGTGCCATACGAAGTTGTTGAGCTGGGCACGATAGGCCGCCCAGTCTGTGATCGGGCGGGTCGCCACGCCCGAGGCGATCGCCGCCTCGGCCACCGCCGGGGCGATCTTGACGATCAGGCGCGGATCGAAGGGGCGCGGGATGATGTACTCGGGACCGAAGCCGCCGACCTTCTCGCCATAGGCGGCGGCGACAATGTCGCTCTGCTCGACGCGCGCGAGTTCGGCGATCGCCTTCACCGCGGCGAGTTTCATCTCGTCGGTGATCGTGGTCGCGCCGACGTCGAGCGCGCCGCGGAAGATGAAGGGGAAGCACAGGACGTTGTTGACCTGGTTCGGGTAGTCCGAGCGGCCCGTGCACATCATCGCGTCGTCGCGCACCGCCTTGACCTGCTCCGGCATGATCTCCGGGGTCGGGTTGGCAAGCGCGAGAATCATCGGCCGCGCGGCCATCTTCGCCGCCATCTCGGGCTTCAGCACGCCGCCGGCGGACAGCCCGAGGAAGACGTCGGCGCCCTCGATGATCTCGCCGAGCGTGCGCGCCTCGGTCTTCTTCGCGTAGCGCGCCTTGATCGGGTCCATCAACTCGGTGCGGCCCTCGTAGACCACGCCCTCGATGTCGCTGACCCAGATGTTCTCGACCGGGATGCCCAGCATCACCAGCAGCTCCAGGCAGGCCAGCGCCGCCGCGCCCGCGCCCGAGGTCACCAGCTTGATCTTCTTCAGGTCCTTGCCCTGCAGGTGCAGGCCGTTGAGCACGGCCGCGCCGACCACGATCGCCGTGCCGTGCTGGTCGTCGTGGAAGACCGGGATCTTCATGCGCTCGCGCAGCTTCTTCTCGATATAGAAGCACTCGGGCGCCTTGATGTCCTCGAGGTTGATGCCGCCGAAGGTGGGCTCGAGCGCGGCGATCATGTCGATCAGCTTGTCGGCGTTGGGCTCGTCGATCTCGAGATCGAAGACGTCGATGCCGGCGAACTTCTTGAACAGCACGCCCTTGCCTTCCATCACCGGTTTGGCCGCGAGCGGCCCGATGTTGCCCAGGCCGAGCACCGCCGTACCATTGGTGACGACGCCGATCAGGTTCGAGCGCGCGGTCAGGTTGGCCGCTTCGGCCGGGTCTTCGACGATCGCGTCGCAGGCGGCGGCCACGCCCGGCGAGTAGGCTAGGGACAGGTCGCGCTGGTTGGAGAGCACCTTCGTCGGCGTGACCGAGATCTTTCCCGGGCGCGGATAACGGTGGTAGTCGAGCGCCGCGGCGCGAATCAGTTCATCCATGGCTGTCTTCCGTGTCGTTGGTATTGTGCTTGTGTCGCTTGTGTCACTCACGCAGGCCGCAACAGCGGCTGCGCCGGCGAGGGCGAGCGTCCAGCGCCCTCATGTCGGCCTGCTTCCGGGCATCGGTTCGAAGAGGCGCACTCGGTGCCGCCTGTCACTGCCGAAAACCCTCGTCACGTCCGGTCATTGCCCACAATGCGCACCCCGCCAGGCAGGATCATCCGCGGCACTGCAAGCCGGATTGACGCGAACCAAGGGTACGCGCAAGGATACTCCCGTCGGCGCCTGTCCCGCATCACGCAATCAAGTACTGATTGGTGAAATCCAGCGCCATCGCCTTGTGCGATGCGGCACGCAGCCCGTGCTCCGTGTTTTCGCGAGCCATGGCGGCGTGGCATAATAATAAGCTTTCGCCGACTGGAATTCCCCTAGTGGTTTCCACAGTCACACCGCGCGGCGTGCGCCATGCGCACACTCTCGCGGTCCGCAACCCGCTGGCCGCCAGCTGTCGATGGCCGTCACGACGGGGATGGTTTCGCTTCAGCACACGGGAGAGCTGTTCACCATGAGTCAAAGCCACGCCGATGCGGCCATCGCCGCAGCACCCGATTACGTACGCCACCACGGCCTGAAGAAATGGGTAGGCGAGATCGCCGCCCTGACCGAGCCCGATCGCGTCGTCTGGTGTGACGGCTCGCAGCAGGAGTACGACCGCCTCTGCGCCGAGATGGTCGAATCCGGCATGCTGATCAAGCTCAATCCGGAGAAGCGCAAGAACTCCTACCTCGCCTGGTCCGATCCTTCGGACGTCGCCCGCGTCGAAGACCGCACCTTCATCTGCACCGAAGACAAGGCCGACGCCGGTCCCACCAACAACTGGGAAGACCCGAAGGTCATGCGTGAGACCCTGGACAAGCTGTTCGAGGGCTCGATGCACGGGCGCACCATGTACGTCGTGCCGTTCTCGATGGGCCCGCTGGGCAGCCCGATCGCACATATCGGCATCGAGATCTCCGACAGCCCCTACGTCGTCACCAACATGCGCACGATGACGCGCATGGGCCGCGGCGCGCTCGACGTGCTCGGCACCGATGGCGACTTCGTGCCCTGCGTGCACAGCGTCGGTGCCCCGCTCGCCCATGGCGAGAAGGACAGCCGCTGGCCGTGCAACCCGACGACCAAGTACATCGTCCATTTCCCCGGCACGCGCGAAATCTGGTCCTACGGCTCGGGATATGGCGGCAACGCCCTGCTGGGCAAGAAATGCTTCGCGCTGCGCATCGCTTCGACCATGGCGCGCGACGAAGGCTGGCTGGCCGAGCACATGCTGATCCTCGGCGTCGAGAGCCCCGAGGGCGAGAAGACCTACGTCGCCGCCGCCTTCCCGTCCGCCTGCGGCAAGACCAACTTCGCCATGCTGATCCCGCCCAAGAGCTTCGATGGCTGGAAGATCACCACAGTCGGCGACGACATCGCCTGGATCAAGCCACGCAAGGGACGCGACGGCACCACCCGCTTCTATGCCATCAACCCCGAAGCAGGCTTCTTCGGCGTCGCCCCGGGCACGTCGGAAAAGACCAACTACAACGCCATGGCGACGCTGAAGGAAAACATCATCTTCACCAACGTCGCCCTCACCGACGACGGCGATGTGTGGTGGGAAGGCATGAGCAAGGAAGCGCCCGCGCACCTGGTCGACTGGCAGGGCAAGGACTGGACGCCCGAGATCGCGAAGGAGACCGGGCGCAAGGCCGCCCATCCGAACTCGCGCTTCACCGCGCCTGCCGGCCAGTGCCCGTCGATCGACCCCAACTGGGAAGACCCCGCCGGGGTGCCGATCTCGGCCTTTATTTTCGGCGGCCGCCGCGCCACCACGGTGCCGCTGGTGTATCAGGCCTTCAACTGGAACTTCGGCGTGTACATGGCTGCCACGCTCGGCTCGGAGACCACCGCCGCCGCTTTCGGTGCGCAGGGAGTCGTGCGTCGCGACCCGTTCGCGATGCTTCCCTTCTGCGGTTACCACATGGGCGACTACTTCAACCACTGGCTGCGCATGGGCCACGTCATCGAGGAAACGCCGAAGATCTTCTGCGTGAACTGGTTCCGCACCAACGACAAGGGCGAGTTCATGTGGCCCGGCTTCGGCGAGAACATGCGCGTGCTGAAGTGGATCGTCGACCGCTGCAAGGGCCGCATCGCCGCCAAGGAGACCCCGCTCGGCTGGATGCCGCGCTTCGAGGATCTCGACTGGACGGGCACCGAACTCGGCAAGCAGGAGTTCGAGGCGCTGACCCGCGTCGATGCCGACGCCTGGAAGAAGGAACTCGGCCTGCACAAGGAATGGTTCGACAAGCTGCAGGACCGCCTGCCGCGGCAGCTGGTGCTCAAGCGCGAGTTGTTCGAGTTGGCCTTGCACACCGACTGAGCACCACGATCGGTCACGGAAAAGCGCCGCAGGACGGCGCTTTTGTTTTCATGAATGCGAATCCGCCTTGCCCAGGGATGCATGATGCCCAAGCTCTCGCGCCGCGCCGTCGACATCCAGCCCTTTCAAGCGATGGAACTGCTGCGCCGTGCGCGTGAGCTCCAGGCCCAGGGCCGCGACATCATCCATATGGAAGTGGGCGAGCCCGACTTCCCCACCCCACAGCCGGTGATAGACGCCGCCACGCGCTTTGTCGCCGGCGGCGATGTGCACTACATCGCCGCGCTCGGCCTGCCGGCGCTGCGTGAGGCGATCGCGCGCTACTATCAGGACCACTTCGGCACCGAAGTCGAACCCGAGCGCATCGTCGTCACCGCCGGCGCCTCGGGCGCGCTGATGCTGGCGCTGGCTGCGATCGTGGACCCGGGCGACGAATGGCTGCTGCCGGATCCAGGCTATCCCTCGAACCGACATATCGTGCGCAGTTTCGAGGGCGTCGGACGCGCCCTGCCGGTCGACGCCGCCAGCCGCTACCAGCCGACGGCGGCGCAGGTCGATGCGGCCTGGGGAGAACGCACGCGCGGCCTGATCGTCGCCACACCCTCGAATCCGACTGGCACCCTGCTGAGCGTCGACGAGATCGCAGCGCTGCATGGCGTGATCCGCCGGCACGCCGGCGTGCTGCTGGTTGACGAAATCTATCAGGGACTGAGCTACGGCGTGGACGCCGCCACGGCGCTGTCGCACCCGAACATGAACAGCGCGGACGATGTCTTCGTGGTGAACAGTTTCTCGAAGTATTTCGGCATGACCGGATGGCGCCTGGGCTGGCTCGTGGTACCACCCGGCTTTGCGCGCGAAATCGAGAAGCTCGCGCAGCACTTCTACATCTCGCCCTCGGCCCCGGCGCAACATGCCGCGCTCGCCGCCCTGGCCCCGGCCACGCAGGAGATCCTGGAAGCACGCCGCAACGAATTCGCCAGTCGCCGCAACACCCTGATGCCCGCACTGCGGGATATCGGCTTCACCATCGCCGCCGAACCGCAGGGCGCGTTCTACATCTACGCGGATGTGTCGGCACTGGCTGAGGACTCGGAAACCCTCGCACGCCGCTTGATCGAGGAGGCCGGCGTCGCCGCGACACCGGGGCTCGATTTCGGCCACCACCTGCCACGGCGGCACCTGCGTATCGCCTATACGACACGCGAGGCCCGCCTGCTGGAAGCGGCCGAGCGGATCGCCCGCATGCTGCGAGGCTGAGCTGATCAGCCCGCCGGGGATTCGCCCTTGCGGCTGACCAGCGACTCGCTCCCGGCAGCCGCGCGCAGGCGCTTTTTGACCGACATCACCTTGCGCGTGTAGCGCGCCTCGGGGTCCTTGAGCGCGCCGTTGTAGTACTGCAGGGCGCGCTGCATGGTGCCGTAGCGCTGCAGGCCTTCGTGCAGCACCTTGGTGCCGACCTGGACGTTGAACTCCGGGTCGAAAAGCGCGTTCTTGCCGCGCTTGTCACCCATCTTGTCCTTGTGATAACGGGGAATCACCTGCATCAGACCCTGGGCGCCCATATTGCTCTGCGCCTTGGGGTTGAAGCTGGATTCGACCGCCATGATGGCGACAATCAGCAGCGGATCGATGCCGACATCGCGACCGGACTCCTCGGCCGCGGCCAGCACCGGCTCGAGCATGTCGGCCGAGACGCGGTACTTGTTCGCCACCCAGTCGCGGACGCGAGCCATCTCCTGGGAGAGGCCGTCGTCCTCGTCGAGCGTCGGCACTGCCTGCCAGATCCGCGACGCCGTCGACCGACCGGCGACCTGGACCACCGAATGACGCGGAACGACGGGTTGACGCGATACGACAGCATGATCCGCCACCGTCGCCATGGCGGCCTCGCCCGCGGTGGGCACCTGGCGCGCCTGCACATGCGTGTCCGCGTAACTGAGGCCGAGGGGTCGAGCGCCGTCGCTCGCTAGCACCCCCATGCCCATGAGGCCGACTGAAAGTACGGCACCGTGGGCCAGGGTGAAAATCACTCCGCCCGCCTGACGCGCGAGCGCCTTGATTCGAGTTGCGTCTTTCATGGTGTCCTCCGTGCTGTGGCCGGAGCATCGAATCCATCGCCCACCCCATTCGGGGCAGCAAGGTCCGGCCTTCAAGGCCCGGAACGACCCGGCGTGGCAGAAAGGCCACACCCGCTCGTTTCATGCTCGGTCGCCAGTAGGTGTCAAGCCAATCGCCGCAACCAGGCGAAAGGCCCCGCGGTGCGAACGTCCATGAAATTGCGTCTCCCCCTAAGGGAAAGGCGCCGCACCGAAGTCAATAAAATGTAAATGCTGCAAAGCAGCACGAAGCGAATTCTATTGAGTATTCAGCGCCTTGTCAAAACTTGACAAATGCTTATGCGACAAATGTATTGTGCGGTGCACTATCGAAGAATACCCAACGCAGCCCAGTCGAAGCAGGGCCCGGGGTCGGTCTTGCGCCCCGGCGCGATGTCGCAGTGACCGACGACCGCCTCGATCGGGTAGCGTAAACGCAACACTTCGATCAACCAAGTGAGGCGCTCATACTGGTTGGCCTCGAACGGGAGCGTGTCGCAGCCCTCGAGTTCGATGCCGATGGAGAAGTCGTTGCAGCGCTCGCGTCCGTTCCAGCGCGAGGCACCGGCATGCCAGGCACGAAAGTCCGGATGGACGAACTGGATCAGCTCGCCGTCGCGGCGGATGAAGAAATGCGCCGATACGCGCAGGTGGTGGATGGTGGCGTAGTAGGGGTGCGCAGCGGGGTCGAGCGTGTTGGTGAACAGCTGCACGACGCCGGGCCCGCCGAATTCGTCAGGCGGAAGGCTGATGGCGTGCACGACGATCAGGCGGACCGTCTCGCCTGCGGGCCGGGCATCGAGGTTGGGGGAGGGAATCTGGATCAATGGCTTGGAGCTGTGTCGCCCTGTCCGCCGGCATGCTCAAGGCGCCGACGCGCCGCGGGGCCGGTAGACGAAAGAACGGGCACCGAAGTGCCCGTTTTCACTAAACCCGTCGGGAGACGAGATTAGAAGGTGTGACGAATGCCGACGGTGTACCAGTCGGAGTTGTCGCCCGTGACGGCACCGCCGCCGACGAGACCGAAGCGGCCGGTCGCGCTTTCGTTTTCCGTGCGGTTCGCATACGCGTAAACGATCGTGCGCTTGGAGAGGCTATGCTGGTAACCGAGCGTGTAGCTCTCTGCACCGCTATTCGCGATGTTGTCGAAATCAGCTTCGCCGTAGCCCAGGATCACCTTGCCAGCAGAGCCAACGTTGGCGGTTGCAGCGACCGTCCAAACATCCACGTCCAGGTTGGGGACGAAGCCGACGTCCTGACCTTCCTGGTACGACGCGGAAAGGGCAACGACGCCGAAGTTGTAGCTACCGCCCACCAGCCATTCCTTCTGGTCGTTGCTGCCGGCTGCATCGTTCAGGTGATGATAGATGGCGGCGAGCTTGATCGGGCCGTTGTCGTAGCCGAGCCCCAGACCGTACGCGTCGTCGTTGTCCGGGCTGGTAGCGGTTTCGGAGGCTCTCGCCGAGTAGATGAGGCGAGCCGACACGCCGGAGAAGCTACCGGAGTAGGCCAGCGAGTTGTCCCAGCGGGCAGGGCTGGCGGGAGTCACGGTCAGTCCGGCACCACCGGAAAGGATAGCCTGCGGCGAGGCAGTCGCACCGTCGACGACATCAACCGCGGAGGTGAAGTAACCCGGCGCGTACTGGCGGCCCATGCTGACCATGCCGAAAGCGCCGCTCACGCCGGCATAGGCCTGGCGCGAGAAGACGGAATCCCTGTCAGGAGTGCCAACTCCGGGCGAGGCAGTGCCGTTGCCGATGTCGAAACCCTGCTCGAGCTGAAACACGGCCTTCAGGCCGTTGCCCAGATCTTCGGTGCCGCGAAAACCAACGCGGTTACCATTCACAGCGCCACCGGCCAAACCCTGGAATTCATTGGCGCCATGCTCGCCGTAGGCCATCCCGGCATCGACGATGCCGTAGACCGTCACATTCGACTGAGCGAAGACCGGAGCGGAAATCAGCCCGGCAACAGCCAGCGCGATTAGTTTCTTCTGCATGTATTTCTCCTCAAATTTGAAGTTGCGACCGCAGCCTCTGCCTCGGCCCCACTCACCTCTCTGGCGAGAAGTTGGATTGATTGTGCAAATCGGCCGTCGGGCTTGCAAGCGCGGCGATCCGAAAACACGACATTCACGGGATTCTTGTTGCATCGGTGCAACAAAGGAGCATGTTTAGGGGCCTTGCCTCGTCCGTCGCACGCCTCACATACGATTCCGGAGGCATGCAGCCGCAACGCCCGCTGCCCACCGCCACATGTCGGCATGCACGCCGAATCGGTGCGCAGCGCACATGAGCGCAGGCACACGAAAAGCCTGCAACTGGACCGCGCCTGTGCCGCACGAATCCGATGCACGGACCCGCCCGCCTCGTATCGGGGTCAGCAGCAGGACTGGAACTCCCCGCAGCACTTAGCACTCTGATCGATCGAGTGCTAAAATCCGCTTCGAGGAGGACCCGAACATATGTCTCAAGCCCTGTCTTTCCCGGTGCCATCTGCCGGCAGCATCGACCAGTACATCCAGTCGGTTAACCGGATGCCGATGCTCACCGAGCAGGAAGAAGTGACGTTGGCGACCCGGCTGCGCGACGAAGGCGACGTCGATGCGGCGCGCCAGCTGGTGATGTCGCACCTGCGCGTGGTGGTTGCCATTGCGCGTGGCTACCTGGGCTACGGCCTGCCGCATGCCGACCTGATCCAGGAAGGCAATATCGGCCTGATGAAGGCGGTGAAGCGTTTCGATCCGGCGCGCGGCGTGCGCCTGGTGTCGTTCGCCATTCACTGGATCAAGGCGGAAATCCACGAGTACGTCGTCAGGAACTGGCGCCTGGTGAAGATCGCCACGACAAAGGCGCAGCGCAAGCTGTTCTTCAACCTGCGCAGCATGAAGCAGGATACCGCCACGCTAAACCCGACCGAAGTACGGTCGATCGCCGCGCGCCTGGGCGTCAAACCCGAGGAGGTGGTGGAGATGGAAACCCGCCTCGGCGGCCGCGATGTCGCGCTCGACGGCGGCAACGACGACGACAGTGAACGTTTCGCGCCGATCGCCTACCTGCCGGATCCGAACGCGGAGCCGTCCGAAGTGCTGGAGCAGGCCGAACTCGCCCACCTGCAGGACAGCGGCCTGCGCGATGCGCTGGGCAGCCTGGACGAGCGCAGCCGCCGGATCGTCGAGCGTCGCTGGCTCAGCGAGGGCGATTCCGCGACCTTGCACGAACTGGCGGCGGAATACGGCGTCTCGGCGGAGCGCATCCGACAGATCGAGGCCAAGGCAATGCAGAAGATGCGAGGGATGCTGGCGGAACTTGCCTAAGCCCTCCCGCTGCATGCATTGAAGCGGCGACGCCTTGGCGTCGCCGTATTACTTTCCGACCGCCTGCCGGCGCCGCAGCGGGCCCCGGGCGACCTACTTGCCGGCCAGCAAGGCCTTGATGTCCGCGGCGATCACCGCCGGGTCTTCACCGTGCCGCGCATAAAGACGCAAACGGCCTTTCGGGTCGAAGACGTAGGTGCCGGCCGAGTGATCGATGGTGTAGTGGCCTTCGAGGTCGCCGCTCTTGCGGTAGAACACGCGGAAATCCCTCGCCGTCGCAGCGAGCTGCTCGGCCGTGCCGTACAGGCCGAGGAAACGCTTGTCGAACAGCGGCACGTATTCGGCCAGCAGTGCCGGGGTATCGCGCTCGGGGTCGACCGTGACGAACAGAACCTGGACGCGGTCGCCATCCGGGCCGAGCGCGTTCACGACCTGGCTCATGCTCGAGAGCGCCGTCGGACACACGTCCGGACACTGCGTGTAGCCGAAGAAGACGGTGACGACCTTGCCGCGGAAATCTGCCAGCGTGCGAGGCTGGCCATGGTGGTCGGTGAGAGCGAGGGACTTGCCGTAGTCGGCACCGGTGATGTCGGTGCTACGGAACACCGGCTCGCTGTCACCACAAGCGCCCAGCAGAACCGCCACCAAGGCGAGGGCACCCAGGCGCGGGAACCAGGAATCACAGCGAAAACGCATCTACAAACCTCGAGCAAACCGATTCGATCAGTGCGCCATCTTAGGGCCTTGCCGCGCCATCGATAAGGCCGTGCGGCAAGGCGCCGCAGTGGTCAGGGCAGGTAGTGATCCACCAGCAGTGCGGCGAAGAGCCCGAACAGGTAGAGGATCGAGAAGCGGAAGGTACGCCGCGCCAGCGCATCGCTATAGCCGCGATACAGCCGCCAGGCGTAATGGATGAAGCGAGCCCCCAGAAGTACGGCCGCGGCGAGGTAGAGCTCGCCGCTCATGCGCGTGGCGTAGGGCAGCAGGGTCGCACCGAAGAGGATGAAGGTGTACAGCAAGACCGACAGGCGGGTGTATTCCGAGCCGTGCGTAACCGGAAGCATCGGCAGACCGGCCCGCGCATAGTCGGCAGTGCGATACAGCGCCAGGGCCCAGAAGTGCGGCGGCGTCCACGCGAAGATGATGAGGAAGAGCAACAGCGCGTCGGCCGATACCTCGCCGCTCGCTGCCGCCCAGCCCAACACTGGCGGCATCGCCCCCGATGCGCCGCCGATAACGATGTTCTGGGGCGTGCGGGGCTTGAGGAAGACGGTGTAGATGACCGCGTAACCGACAAAGGTCGCGAGCGTAAGCCACATCGTCAGCGCGTTCACTGCCTGGTGCAGAAGCACCAGGCCGAAGCCGCCGAGGCCACCGGCAAAGGCCAGGACCTCCGCGGCGGCGAGTTCGCCGCGCGGCAGCGGGCGTGCCTGCGTGCGCGTCATGCGGGCGTCGATCTGCTGCTCGATGAGGCAGTTCATGGCCGCAGCCGCGCCGGCGACGGCGGCAATGCCGATCGTGGCGGCGAGCACCGTGAGCGCATCGGGCAAGCCATCGGGTACGGCGAGAAACATGCCGATGACCGCGCAGAACACGATCAGGGTATTGACCCGCGGCTTGGTGAGCACATAGAAAGCGCGCAGACGCTGCGACGCCGTGCCTTGCCCGAGGGCGAATGTCTTCATTGTCTCCCCTCCTTCATCAGGGATATCCGCGCGAGGCCACGCTGCCCTGCGTAGGACGCGGCCGGGCTACCCGCGAGCCGGTAATTGATCCACACCATCACGCCCACCAACAGCGCCGCGCCGGCGTTGTGGGCGGCAGCGAGCGGGAGTGGCAGCGAAAGCAGCACGTTGGCGATACCGAGGCCGATCTGCAGCGACAGCACCGCCAGCAGCGCGAGGCCGGCGACGGTGGTGTCACCGCGGCGTGCCAGCGCCCACCCGAGCCCGAACAGCGCCGTACCTGCCACCACGGCACCGAGCCGATGCAGCCAGTGGATGGCGGTCAGGGCAGCGTTCGACAGCAACTCGCCGTCGGCGGTCATGCCCAGCTCGCGCACCACGTGAAAGGCGTTGGCATAGTCGGCCTGCGGCCACCACTGGCCATGGCAGGCGGGGAAATCCGTGCAGGCGAGAGCGGCATAATTGGTGCTCGTCCAGCCACCCAGCCCGACTTGTGCCACGAGCAGCACAAAGCACACGCGCGCCAGCAGCGAGAGCCTGACTCCGACATGGACGCGCGGCACGTCGAAGGCGCGCAGCGCCAGCCAGGCCAGCAGCGCCAGCGTGGTGAGGCCGCCCAGCAGATGCGCGGTGACGATGGCCGGCTTCAGCAGCAGCGTGACGGTCCACTTGCCCAGCAGTCCCTGGAACACCACCACGCCGACCAGGGCCGTCGCCACAAGCGGCGCCGAGCCGGCCTCGCGGCGCCGGCGCCAGGCCAGCACTGCGATGGCGATGATCAGCACGCCGAGGCTCGCGGCGAGATAGCGGTGGATCATCTCCTTCCAGGCCTTGGGCAGGCTCACCGGGCCATCCGGCGCAGCGGCATGGGCGTCGCGGATGAGCTCGGCGGCATGCGCCGGGCTGAACCTGCCGTAGCAGCCAGGCCAGTCCGGACAGCCCAGGCCGGCATCGGCCAGGCGCACATAGGCGCCGAACACCACGACACCGAGCGTGAGCGCGAGGGCTAGCAGGATCAGGCGGCGGTAGAGGATCACTCGCGCCCCCCGCGACCGAGGGCTGAGTATTTGAGCAGACGCTGCAGGTCTTTCGTCATCGCGCGCGCCGCCTCCGTGGTATCTGCCTCGTCGTCGAAGCGCATCATCACGTTGCCGAGCGGATCGACGAGGAAGACCTGTCCCGCGATCTCGGCGCCGGGCAGCGCGGCGAGCCAGGCCGCATCCGCGCGCGCGAGTCGCAGGCCCTCGTGCGCAGCCAGGGTATCGGCGGCCGGTTCGGCCGCATCCGTGACCAGCCACAAACGGCCGACGCGTTCCATCTCCTTGGCCTGGGCGAGCCTCGCCTGGCGCGACACGTACAGTGCCCGGGTGCAGGCTTCGTCGCAGGCCGCGGGCGCGACCACGAGCAGGGTCCACTGCCCCTCGATGTCGCCGCGCGCGAGCGTCGGCTGGCCGGCCGCACCGGCCAGCACCGCCTGAGGCAGGGGCGTGGGCTCCAGCAGGGCGCCATGGTTCACCCGGCCCTGCGGCTGCCACACGTAGAACATCAGGTAGGAGGCGACCACGGGCAGGGTGCACACGATGGCGAGCAGCACCAGCGTGCGGCGCGCACGGCGCCGTGCCGCGGGCGGCAGCGGGGAGGCGGACTTAGTTGCGGACGAGTCGAGCATTCCGGTCGTCATCATTTCTCCGGGAAAACAGGCGCCAGGCATACCAGGCGGTGAGGCCGGCGGCGAGGCTGGCGAGGGCGTACCACTGGAAGGCATAGCCGCGATGGCGGTCGATGCCGGCTCCAGGGGTCACCCAGTCGCGCACGAGTCCGTCGCCGGCGGTGGAAGTCTGCAGCAGGGTCCACGGTGCGAGATTCCGACAAGTCATCGAGCCCTTCACGATCGGGGCGTCGGTGCACGAACCCAGCACCCGGGTCCGAAACGACTGCAGGTCGAGCGTCTGCCAGACCCTTCCCGCGACCGCCTGATCGGAACGATCGGCCAGCGTGAACGCGTCGGACTCGACCCGATGCAGCCGCCCTTGCACTTGCTGCAGACCATCGGCCGTCGGCACGACCGGCAACTTGCTGCGATCGGCCCCAACGGCGATCCAGCCGCGATTGACCAGCACTGCGCCCGAGCCGTCTGCCAGCACCAGCGGCGTCAGCACATGGTAACCCGCGCGTCCGCCATGGGTTCGATTATCGAGCAGGATGGTCCCGTCCGGCCACCACTGCCCGGCCAGGCTCAGCGGCTGCCACTCGGGCAGGTCAGGCGCGTCGGCGCGCGCCGCCAGCGGCGCGGCGAGTGTGAGCGCATCGATCTGTGCCTGCACGACGATCTTGTCCTGCGCACGCCGCACCTGCCAGTTGCCGAGCGATACCGTCAGCGCGACGAGCAGCAAGCCGGTGACGATCGGCACCAGGGATAGAATGCCTCCCCGACGGGTCACGACATGGCCCGAACACGTCGCGGCTGCGTCGCAGTAAACTGGAGCACCTTTTCCCGGAGCCCCGGCATGCGCCTTGTCGTCGTTGTCTTTCTCGTGCTCATCATCGCCAGCCTGGGCTCGGCGCTACTGTTCCTGCTGCGCGACCGCGGCACCGGCGACCCGCGAACCGTGCGCGCGCTGGCAGTCCGGGTGGGCCTGTCGATCACGCTGTTCGTGCTGCTGATGGCGGGGTATGCGACCGGCCTGATCGACGGCAAGCTGTAGTCCGACACAGGCAGCATTCACCCCTGTTACAGCCAGTAGACAACGATGAACAGGAACAGCCACACGACGTCGACGAAGTGCCAGTACCAAGCCGCTGCCTCGAACGCGAAGTGATGATCGGGGCGGAAGTGGCCGGCGATCACGCGGAACAGCATCACCGTGAGCATGATCGCGCCGATGGTCACGTGCAGCCCGTGGAAACCGGTGAGCAGGTAGAAGGTCGAGCCGTAGATGCCGGTATCCAGCCGCAGGTTCAGGTCGGCATAGGCGTGGATGTATTCATAGGCCTGGAGCGACATGAAGATTGCCCCGAGCACGATGGTGGCGAGCAGCCCGAGCTTGAGCTGTCCGCGGTTCTCCTTGAGCAGGCCGTAATGCGCCCAGGTCAGGGTTGCACCGGAAGTAAGAAGGATCAGCGTGTTGATCGCCGGGATGCCCCAGGCACCCATGGGGGTGAAGGCGTCGGCCGCATGCGGGCCGGCGCTGGGCCAGGCGCCGGTGAAGCCCTGCCACAGCAGGGCCTCGCTGTCACCGGAAGAGAGCCAGGGCAGCGACAGCACGCGCGCATAGAACAGCGCGCCGAAGAAGGCCGCGAAGAACATCACCTCCGAGAAGATGAACCAGCCCATCGACCAGCGGAAGGACTTGTCGACCTTCCTGCCGTACTTCCCGGTCTCCGATTCCCGCACGACCTGTCCGAACCAGCCGAACAGCATGTAGATCAGGATCGCGAGGCCGGCGAAGAGCATCCACGGCCCGGCTGCAACCTTGTTGAGCCATAGTGCGGCGCCCGCACCGAACAGCAGCAGCGCGACCGAGCCGAAGATCGGATAGGTCGACGGCTCGGGCACGAAGTAGTGATCGACGGAGTGCGTTCCAGATGTGTGGCCCATGCTTGTTTCTCCCTGTTATTCCCGCCTAACTCACCACCCACTGCACGATGGCAACGAGCCCCAGCACAAAGATCAGGCCCGCGAGCAAGCCTGCGAAGACGACCGCCTTGGGATCGAGCGAGGCGGCATCTTCCTGGTAGCCGCGTCGCTTGCGAATGCCGATGAACGACCACAGCACCGCGCGGATCGTCGCCCAGAAACCGGCCTTCCTCGACTCACCCGTTCTACTCTCGCTCACGTGCCGCCCGATCCGCGTGCCGCCGCCTGCCGCCCCCGGACCTCGAAGAAGGTGTAGGACAGCGTGATCGTGTTCACATCGTCGGGAAGCTCCGGATCGACCACGAACACCACCGGCATGGTGCGCCGCTCACCCGGGGCCAGAGTCTGCTGGGTGAAGCAGAAGCAGTCCATCTTGCGGAAGTAGCGTCCAGCAAGATGGGGACCGTAGCTCGGCACCGCCTGCCCGGTGATCGGCTCCGTGCGCGTATTGGACACTTCGTAGTCGATATGCACCAGCTCGCCCGGGTGCACCTGCACCGAACGCTGCAGCGGCTGAAAACGCCAGGGAAGATCGTGCAGGTTGGCATCGAACTGAACGGTGATCGTCCGGTTGCGATCGACCTGTGTATTGCCCACCGCCAGCGCACCCGCCTCGGCCTCGGGCCGGAGGAAATTATTGATGCCGGTGACATCGCAGATCTTCTCGTAGAAGGGCACGAGCAGAAAGCCGAATCCGAACATCACCAGCGCCGACAGCCCCAGCCGCAGCAGCAGGCGACGGTTGTCTGTGACCAGGTCGCGCCCGCGCCGCGAGTCCATCCTCCCGGTGCTCATGCCCCGAAAACCTTGAACTTGAGGATGACGAACAGGAAGAACGCGAACGCGATCGCAGCCAGCACCAAGCCGGTGCGCACATTCCCCCTCTTGCGGTCTTCACTGTCGGTCATGCCATCGTTTCCAGCTCATCGCTACTGGCCGCGGCAGGCCTTGCCGGGCGGGTGAAGTGGGGAGCGCAGACTCCCTGTCCCGAATCCCCGCGACGCCACCCGCTCACCACGAACCCTGCCCTATCGCACAACCGGCGCTTCCTCGAACGTATGGTAAGGCGCCGGCGACGGCACCGTCCATTCCAGGCCTTCGGCCGCTTCCCAGGAGCGTGCTGCCGAACGCTCGCCACCGCGCGCGCACTTGAGCACGACAACGAGAAAGATCAGCTGCGACAGGCCGAAGCCGAAAGCCCCCACCGTGGCCAGCGCGTTGAAGTCGGCGAACTGGAGCGCATAGTCGGGAATGCGCCGCGGCATGCCGGCAAGACCGAGGAAGTGCATCGGGAAGAAGGTGATGTTGAAGAACACGATCGAACACCAGAAGTGCAGCTTGCCCAGCGTTTCGTTGGGCATGTTCCCGGTCCATTTCGGCAGCCAGTAGTAGGCGCCGGCGAAAAGGGCGAACAACGAACCGGCGACGAGCACGTAGTGGAAGTGGGCAACGACGTAGTAGGTGTCCTGCACCTGGATATCGATCGGCGCAATGGCGCAGATCAGGCCGGTGAAGCCGCCCATCGTGAATACGAAGATGAAGCCGACCGCCCAAAGCATTGGCGTCTCGAAGGTCATGGAGCCGCGCCACATCGTCGCCACCCAGTTGAAGACCTTCACGCCGGTCGGCACGGCGATCAGCATGGTCGCGTACATGAAGAAGATCTGCCCCACTGCCGGCATGCCGGTCGCGAACATGTGGTGCGCCCAGACCGCGAAGGAGAGGACGGCGATCGAGGAGGTCGCATACACCATCGACGCGTAGCCGAACAGCGGCTTCCTGGCGAATGTCGGGATGATCTGGCTGACGATGCCGAAGGCCGGAAGGATCATGATGTAGACCTCCGGATGACCGAAGAACCAGAAAATGTGCTGGTACATCACCGGGTCGCCGCCGCCTGCCGCGTTGAAGAAACTGGTGCCGAAGTGACGATCGGTAAGAATCATCGTCACCGCACCGGCCAGCACCGGCATCACCGCGATCAGCAGATAGGCGGTGATCAGCCAGGTCCAGCAGAACAGCGGCATCTTCATCATCGTCATGCCGGGCGCGCGCATGTTGAGCACCGTGACGACGATGTTGATGGCGCCCATGATCGAACTGACGCCCATGATGTGGATGGCGAAGATCGTCAGGTCCATGCCCATGCCCATCTGTACCGACAGCGGCGCATACAGCGTCCAGCCGGCGGCAGTGGCGCCGCCGGGAACGAAGAACGAGCCGAGCAGCAGGAGCGCCGCGGGCGGCAGCAGCCAGAAGCTCCAGTTGTTCATGCGCGCGAACGCCATGTCGGAGGCGCCGATCATGAGCGGGATCATCCAGTTCGCGAAGCCGACGAAGGCCGGCATGATCGCGCCGAACACCAT